>DATLAD010000088.1:0-3190 GCA_035527575.1 Dehalococcoidales bacterium | reverse complement strand
CAACATAAGTGCCTCGCCATATCACGCCGGCAAGGGAAACTCCAGGGAAAGAATGCTGGACACCCGTGCCTCGGACAATGTAGCTATTATCGCCTATAACAACCTGGTAGGCGGACAGGACGAACTGGTCTTCGATGGCAACAGCTTGGTGCTGGATGAAAAAGGAGAACTTATCGCCAAAGGTAAACAGTTCGAAGAAGACTTGATAGTTGCCGACCTTGATGTCGAAGCTGTCTTCCGGACGCGTCTTCACGACCCTAGGTGGCGAAAAGAAACGCAGTTACTGGAAGAGCAATACTGTTCTACCCGCAAAATAATAATATCTGAAACACCGTCAACTGCGCCAAAACCACCGCTGCCCCCGAGGCAACTTCAGGTGCGTGACCTCCACGGGGAAATCTACGATGCTTTGGTGCTGGGCACGCACGACTACATCCTCAAGAACGGTTTCCAGAAGGTGCTCATTGGTCTTTCCGGTGGTATTGATTCCAGCCTGGTAGCGGCTATCGCCGTTGATGCCTTGGGGAAGTCAAATGTGGTGGGAGTCGCCATGCCCTCAAAATACTCATCTCCCGGCAGCCTATCAGATGCCAGATTACTGGCCCAGAACCTGGGCATCAAGCTTATCACCATTCCCATTGATAAGGTCTTTCAGGCTTACCTTGGGACACTGGCCGACGCTTTTAAGGACACTGAGCCCGATATCACTGAGGAAAATATCCAGGCACGCATCAGGGGTAACTTCCTTATGGCGTTATCAAATAAATTCCGCTGGCTGGTTCTCACTACCGGCAATAAGAGTGAGATGGCTACCGGCTACACCACACTCTATGGTGACATGGCTGGCGGCTTTTCCGTGATAAAAGATGTCCCCAAAACTTTGGTCTATAAATTGGCCCACTACCGAAACTCGCTTGCCGGTTATGCGCTGATACCAGCCACCGTTATAGATAAAGCACCCTCGGCTGAGCTAAGACCGGACCAGAAGGATATCGATACCCTGCCTTCATACGACCAGCTTGACCCTGTTTTAACCGCTTATGTTGAGGAAGATAAAAGTGCCGAGCAGATTATTGCTATGGGTATAAATGAAGAAGTAGTCAAGCGAGCCGCCCGATTGGTAGACACGAGTGAGTATAAGCGCCGCCAGGCGCCACCAGGGGTGAAGATAACCCCCAGGGCCTTCGGTCGAGACCGAAGGCTGCCCATTACCAATCAGTTCAAAGGGTGGTAACGCATAAAGAAGAAACGGCCTGTCAGGAAGAGATGACCGAGTTTGGAAAGAAAATTTGAGTAAACAGGCGTTACCTTTGAGGCCTCGACCAAGTCAGCTAATCGCCTGGCTTTGTGGTGAGCCGCCAGGGTCTCGAACCCTGAACCTGCTGATTAAGAGTCAGCTGCTCTGCCAGTTGAGCTAGCGGCCCGTCACGAACGATTTGCGGGAAAAATTTACGGAAAATTTATCGTCTCTTATTCTAGCATCTTGTTGCGAATTCAAGCAAATGAGATTACCTCTCCCAGATTTTCAGTGCCTCGTACTGCACCCGCCATTTGATTTCGAATCCGCCCCCTTTCCACGTCTCATCCATCTCCGCTCTGGCGGCGGCAAGTTCCGGGCTACTCGCATATTCTTCGTAGGCTTTTCGACTCTCAAATTCATATAATGTCAGATACGCGGGATATTCTTTGGTCTCCTTTACTATTTTATAGCGGGTCACTTTCTTCATCCCCTTGAACTTGAACAGCAAGGGGATATGTATCTCGTCATACCATTTGTTGAATTTCGCCTCGACTTTAGGCTGGCATTGGGTTGCCACTACGTGTATTACTGGACTGGATTCCATAATCATCTTCCTCCTTTTATATATTTTTGTTTCGTTATCATTCATCTTCTCAAATGGTATTAATTAAACAAAACTGACACCGGAAAAGAGTTTATTGGCGATTAGTCCGGCAATTGGCGGAAAGAAAAAGACACATGCCAGACGAATTAGGGTGAATTTCCAGCCCATCAAGCCTATTTCGATAGGCAGTCGACTGAATGCCAGCAACGACCAGGCCGTGATTAAGGCCACCATAGTGCCGATGCTTGCCCCGGTACGTAACAGCCCGGCGGCAACAGGCATACTGACGTAAGGCCCACCGGGCATAAAACCACCAATCGCGGAACCAATCAGGAGACCCCTAAAGCCAGATTCGGCGCCGACCCATCTGGATATTATCTCCTGGGGAATTAGAATTTGAATCATCCCCCCGACGATGAAAGCGAAAACCAGTAGGGGTATAATCTGTAGCAGTAAGTTCCCGGCAGATTTTAACCCCAGAATATGTTCCCCACCCCCTCTTTGATAACCAATATAGAGAAGGGCGATGGCAATCACCCCCATTATTATCGTTGGGATAAGCATTGCCGGGAGCCTCCTTTTCCTGTTCACGGTTTATCCTTCCATTTCTCTGGTTGGCATTATCATGGCTTTGAGTTGCAAATATCAGTATAGCCAGAAATGAGGTTATTTCGCAACCTGTCCCCCCTCCTTCTTCATTGCTGACCCCATCCCCTTCCCCTTAGCCAGGGGAAGGGGAAGATATTGAAAAGAGGGGCGCCAGCCCCTCTTAAACACCTTGCAGACAGGGGTGGTAAACAAAAAAAGCACAGCCTTTTCGCTGTGCTCATTCGTGGTAGCGGGGGTTGGATAAGAGTACTTCCTACTTTAAGAGTTTAATGAACTCTTCAACGCTGATGTCCGCAGTGTGGATGATTTTCCTGAGAACGCCTCGACCCAACTCACGATGTTTGGGAATTGGAATTGGGGCGCGTCCTGGGCAGACCAGCCAAGCATGGCTTCCTCTGATTCGCATTACCCGGTAACCAAGCTGCTGCAAAGCAGCTATACATTCATCGCCGGAGACTACCGGCAACTTCGGCACTAGACGGCAACCTCAACCTCTTCCAGGGTAAATTCTTCGGGTATCGGTTCGCCCTCTTCGGCCATATTTTCCAGGCAAATATGGATAACCTCTTTTATGTTCGTCAGAGCCTCTTCTCTAGTTTTCCCCTGCGTGAAGCAACTTCTGAGCACAGGCACTTCGGCGACGTAATAGCCGTCTTCATCCCGTGTTATCACAACAGGGAGTTTCACCTTCTTCATGGTTTTGCCTCCAACTTCTATGCCTTAATTATAGCATATCA
>DATLAD010000087.1:0-9237 GCA_035527575.1 Dehalococcoidales bacterium | reverse complement strand
TATTAAAAAAATTAAAATGATCAGGGATCGGTACGGGATGTCTGTAAGTGCGGAAAGTCAAGTTAATCAGTTGCTGTCAAGGGGATGGGTGCTGCTTGTAATAGAGACTAAAGAAGCATCACCAAATCAAAAAGATGCTGTTTTTACATTAGGCCATTCTGACCCATCAGCGGATGATAAAATTGATGTGAACGAGATATATAAGGAGTCATTGGAAAACCTTTGAAAGACGCATAGTTAGGAATGGTGGGGGGAAAAGGGGAGGGGGTAGAAATCCCTCTGTATAATATTTTACTTAGATAGATATTTCTGAAGGTTCTTTTTTGTCCAAGCTACGACTTCTCCACAGTCCTCGAACGGTTTCGGGTTGTGTCCTTTTTCACGAAGCTGAAATCTCCTCCTATTCATCTCTCTTGCCATTTTAACTTCACGTTGAACTCCACTGGCCTGGTGAGTGTTTTCTCTCAAGAGTACGATAAAAACGTCACATTCTTCTATCGCTTTTCTAGCTTGTTGTTGCCAATCTGACATTTTTCCTTTGAGTGACAAATTATTAATAGAAAACTGGAAATCAGGACGTTTAGACTGGGCGATTAAATTGCCCAGCATGCCTGAGTCATGCTCATAATCGTAACTGGCAAATACCTTTGTTTTGGCCATAGAAATAACCCCTTGAGCACGTTATTACGTTTAATTATTTTAGCACATCGAATCTTTTTATAGTTATGTTAGTAGGTGGGGGGAAAAGGGGATGATTTCTTACGGCATAAGCCGCAGATGGTGCGAGGGCGGTTTGGGTGGGAAAAGATAACATACGAAGGGGGAGGGGAAAAGGGGGTTAAATAAGGACTGGATTCCAGCCTGCGCTGGAATGACAAGGAATGGTGGGTAAAGGGGGGCGGTAGCGCTCCCCTTATTTTTTGTGTATTATTAGGTCGGTTCAATTAATAAAAGGAGAGCATGTAATGGTTCAAAAAGGACTGGAAGCTAAAGTGGCGGCGATGGAGAAAGAACTCCAGAGACTGAAAGACATCGAGGCGATACGCAAACTGGAGCACGCCTACAGCTTTTACCTGGTCATGTGGATGCCTGACGAGATAATCGACCTGTTTGCATGGAGGGACGACACGACGCTCGAATGGCCGGAAGGGACTTTCTTCGGGAAGGACGGCCTGAAGCGGTTCTTCGGGAACATCAACCCGAAGAAAGACCCGGAGTTCATGCACCAGATGATGCACCTCTCGGACGTCATCGACATCGCCGAAGACGGAAAGACCGGCAAAGGGCGGTGGTGGGGGTTCGGGGCAATGGCTTTGCCCATGGGCGACGCAGGCATCATGCAGTCGTTAGCCTGCGGCATCTACGAGAACGACTTCATTAAAGAGGATGGCGTCTGGAAGCTGTGGAAAATAAAGTGGGTGCCGGTGTACTCCGGCACGCCGGCGCGGGGATGGGTAAAGGAGGAGAAGGTCGCCAGGCCGAGGCCGCAAAAGGAAGGCGAAATCAGGATCCCCGACTGGTGGGACTCCGACCTTCCGGCAAAGGGCATCGATTACGGGTATCCCTCGGGATATATACTACCGTTCCATTATAAACACCCGGTGACCGGGAAGAAAACGACCGATGGGGAGCGAAACAGGCGCGTCAGGGGGGTGAAAAGGGAATAGGGGAAGGGGGGAACATCACCGCTCCCAACTTCTTTTTTAACTCCTGCGTTACGGTTAGACGACTTTCAGGATGCGTTCGTGGGAGGTGGGCATAATGACGATGGTCATCACGGGGCGGATAACGTTACGCCAGATTTGCGGGAAGTGCACCGTGCCGGGCGGGATATAGATACTCGATGAAGTGTTAAAGATGATTTTTTCCTGCTCGGCTCCCTCTCCAATCCAGAACTCTATCTCCGCTCCGAGGTCGGTGGTATCATTCGGATTGGTCCCCAGAAAGAGAAATATCTCCTCGTAATCGTGCCGGTGGGGCACGGTGACATCGCCGGCGCCGATAGTGACATCACCGGACACGATACCGTACTCGACAATCGAATTGGCATCCTTGACCGAGGAGCGGGAAAAGATAACCCGGGGACCCGTGTCCACCGGGCTCCAGCTCGGGATTTTATCTGTCTTGGGAATTTCCTCCGAGTAGTCGTCCAGGACGACCGCCGGTTTTCTGCAAATGTATTTTTCATACCTCGATTCTTTCATCGGTTTATCTCCTTTCTTTTTAGTCCGGTGCAGAAACCTGTGGTTGGTGATAATCTAAAGATTACGGGGTAGTTTTGTCAAGGTTATATACCTCACCCCCTGACCCCCTCTCCAATCAGCGGCATCGAGTTAGAGCGTTAGACGATTTGATTGGAGAGGGGGAATATTCTAAGAGGGGCTGGCGCCCGCTCTCGACGCGCACTCCCCTCCTGGGGAGGGCATGGTAAAGCTGTGGGATAAGCGGTTGATGATACCGGGTGGTCAGGGTGGGAAAAGATAACAGACGATAGGAGTGGGGGACATCCATATAAAAACCCCTCTCTTCCGGGAGGCAGGGGCCGGAAGAGAGGGGACAGCAAAGGGGGTAAGGGTGGGCAATATTTAATTAGTAGTAAAAGGCAGTCCTCCTGCCCAGCCAGTAACCGATACCGAAGATGAGCACCGCGCCGATACCGCACAGGGTATAAAGCGCCCAGTTGGGGAAGGAAGACGGGCCGCCGATATAGAATTCGCCGGCGCCGGTCCATTCGCTGGCGTTGGAGGCGGCATCTACGGCTCTGATTCTCCAGAAGCAGGCGTCCTGGCGGCCGGCGAGTTTCAATTCCTCGGCTTCGCTCAGGATGTAAGTGGAAAACAAAATGTCGGTTTTATCAATGACAAGGGAGGCGGTTGAAAAGCTCTTATCGGTGGCAACCTGGAGGTCATAGGTTACCGGCATGCTTTCATCGGTGACATCATCCCAGTCGAACATTACGGGCGATTTTGCTTTAACACCCATCTCCGGCAGCAGCGGAGGCGGTATGGGAGGTGCTACAGATTCGACGGTGAAGGTAACCGTATTGCTATGAGTACCATCGCTGACGGTGATGATATGGTCTCCGTGTGTGCTGGGGGGAGCGCCGAAGATGGCCATGATAAGACCGTCGGCATCGGCAGTGGCCGTGGCAATTTCCTTATCGTCGTATTTTATGGTTACCATGGCTTTAGGGGTGAAGCCAGAGCCCCCGATACCGATATTGGCGCCAACCGTATCACCGCTGGAGTTGATGGTCAGGACAGGCTTGGTCGGGGTGGGTTCGGGTACAGGTTCGGGTTCGGGCTCGGGCTTGGGGGGCGGTGCTACGGTTAAGGTAAAGCTGGCGGCAGCCGTATCCGTGCCATCGTCGGCTTCTACCTGGTAAACTCCGGCGGACAAGCCTTCCCCGGGGATGAGGAAAGATGCGCTGAAGGTCCCTTTAGTATCCGTCAGCACGGGGGCGAGGGTTTCAGCAGGGTAATTATTGAAGTAGATGGTTGGTACTACTCTTCTTCCGAAGCCGGTACCGCTGACCAGCACGGTGGTGCCTGATCCGCCAGACTGCGGGGTAATAAGAATATCCGGCGTGACGGTGAAGGTGGCGGTTTTTTCCACGATACCGACGGTCACAGAAACGGTTTTGGCGCCGGCGGTGCCATCCGGGACAGCGATGGAGGAAGTGAGTGTACCGGTGGTACTGGTCACGGTGCTGCCGGACTCGATGGGAACAACGGTACCATCGAATTTCACGGAGATGGCAGTATTAGGGGCGAAATTTGAGCCGGTGATAGTGATAAGAGAGTCTACCTTGCCCTGCAACGGCGAGATAGATATTTCACCGCCGGTGACGGAAAAGGAGGCATAAGCCCCCACAAGCGTGTTCGGGTTAGTTGGGATATTATATTCTCCGGTAACATAAATGTAATAGGTTATACCGGGTGCGACCGAGGTTGTGCCAATAGTAGTGGGAATGGTAACTGTCCGGCTGATTGTACCGGTCTCTACATTTATCCCATCGCCCTGGCTGACCTGCGTTCCTGTGAACAAAATCACATAATGAGTAATCTGTTGGTTGATGTAAAAATTTGTTACAGCAGGCGGCGGGTCACTGGAGAAATAGATATTGACAAATCTCGAGAGATCGTCGGTACTTCTATAGAAACCTGTGCCGGTGACGGTAATAATGTCACCAACTTTACCCGTTGACGCGGACAGCGTTATGGCGCGGGCAGCCAGAGCTGTTCCAACCGGTATAGTTACCAATAATAAAGCCAGTATGATGGCTACCCCTAACCTCCTGAAAATTCTTGCGTGTTTCATTTCAACCTCCTGGACGAAGTATTTTAAGTTTTTGTGTATTCCTTTTCCTATCTTATTAAAATGATATTAAGATTTTGTTAAGGGCTGCCTGTAATTTAGTCCCTTTAAATATAACGTCATAAACGTAAAAAAGTTTTACTCCGGCGGGCGGTAAGCGGTACGCCGGCCCACCCGGAAGGCGAGAAATCCAACGATAATAACCACGATGCCTATTAAAGTGTATATCGCCCAGGCGGGGAAAGAGAAGGAGGAGCCGGTATTGAACGAGCCGGGGGCGGACCAATCGCTTTCGTTATTAGCGCTGTCTACGGCTTTTATCCTCCAGTAATAGGTTATTTCCTTTTCGAGTTCCGGTCCGTCCTCTTCGGTCATGAGGTATTCGGAATCGGTCAGTTCCGTTTTCTCGAAGACGAGGGATGTGAAGTTAAGGTCGGTGGCGACCTGCAGGTTATAAGTCACCGGCGGGCTGAGACTGGTGACGGCCTGCCAGTTAAAGAGCACCGGCATATCCGACTGGCTGTCCGAAAGCGGCAGCAGCAGTGTCGGCGGGGGTGGGGCGTTGATGTAGAATGACCACGGGACGGACCACTCGCCGGTGTTGCCGGCGGCATCGGTAGCCCTTACTCTCCAGAAGTAGGGGGGATGCCTGGCGTCTGCGGCGAGTTTTTCATCCGCAGTCAGGGTATATTCAGATTTGGTCAGCCCTTCCTTTTCCAGGACCAGAGACGAAAAATTCTGGTCGGAGGCTATCTGCAGGCTGTAAACCACGGGCAGGGAGGGGTCGGTGACATCATGCCAATCGAGATAGGCCTCGGCCATGGTCTCACTACTGTTGGACGGCAAGAGCATGACGGGGGCCTGAGGGGGGTCAGATTCCACGGTGAAGGCCAGCTGTTTGACAATGGTGCCATCGCTGGCGGTAACAACGTGACTGCCGCTGAGGCTCGGGGGGACGTTGAAAGTAGCGGTGAAAGAGCCGTTGTTATCGGCGGTGGCCGTGGCGACGCGAAGGTTGTCGTAGTCCACGTTGACCGTACCCCCGGCTATAAAGCCGCTGCCCTTGACGGTAATCCTGCTCCCGACGGAGCCGGCGGTCTGGCTCAGACTGGCCCCGGCGGTGATGGTGAACTTTACCTTATCCACATTGCCTGATTCGTCCTGCGCCTTGACATCGTAAGGGTTCGGTTTGACATCCGGCACGTTAAAAATAGTATCGAAATTGCCGTAATCATCCGTCCTGACGGATGCCACGGTGAAGATACCGAAGATGATAGCGACATTACTGCGATAGCCAAAACCGGTCCCCGTCACATTGAGCAATTCGCGGGGACTGGCGGAGGAAAGGTTGAGGGTTACATCCGGGAACACCTTAAATTCGGCTTCCGCCGAGTTACCTTCGGCATTGGATGCGGTAATCCTGTGAACGCCGCCGGTGCTGCCGGGGATGGAGAAGCTATGGCTGAACCGGCCAACCGGAGAAGTAATTTCCGCACCGATGATATCCACGACGATATTATAGTAGTACAGATTGACTGTCCTGCCGGCGTAGAAGCCGGTGCCGATGATAGTGACCTCGGTGCCGACGGTGCCGTCAACAACATCCAGAGTTATCCCGGTCTCTTCAATAGTAAGGAAGTTCTCGGCCAGGAACGAGGTGGAACCGACCTCACTTTTTACCCGTATCCAGTGACGGCCGGGGTTAGCGGTGGCGGGGATGGTAAATAGGATAGTGAACGTACCAGTCTGGGGGACAGTCAAGGGGCTGCCGCTTATTTCCGTGGTGTCAAAGAATACATGAACGCTGTCACCTTTATAAGAATCGAAGACAGTACCGGTTACAGTCACTTCCGTTCCGGAGGTTCCGGAGGCGGGACTTAAAGCGACCGCCGGCGCCGCCAGGGCAGGGGTGCTCAGCAAGAGCATGGCAAGCAACGGCAAGATTACTGCCAGCGAGAGTAGACGTTTACGGTATTTTACAGAGAAGTCCGCTATTTTCATGCTGGCCTCCTTTTGCAGGAGATTCGCCGCCGGATTGTACAGGTCCCTCTTATTCGGCTCCTTTCACTGCACCAGTCTTTTTCTGGCACCACGACCGGGATTATAGGTCCCGGCGAAATTATCCAGTATATCCTTGTTAATGAGCCAGGTGTTATGAATCTTGGTGGCCGGCAGGTCGCCCTGGCGGCAGAGGCGTTTCACCGTTTCCGGGTGAATCTTGAGACGGCGGCTGGCCTCGATTACGTTAAGATAATTATCCCAGACCGGCATAGACCCTCTCTTAACAACTCCTAAATAAATATTGCTTTATCAAAGCAATTATAACATTCCCGAATACATTTGTCAAGCATAGGCGCCAAAAAAACGACAAAATTCCATTGACGTAATAGAACATATGTGCTATTCTAACCCTGTTTGGTTTGAGAGGTGAGCTATGGATTTGGTGACGCGTGAGATTGGCGATGCTGACCAGGAGAAGAAGGAGGAAGCCAGCGACAATGTGCCAGATTTACCACCGGAATACTGCCACTACCGGGACGAAGGATGCGAGTATGCCGGTTCCTGCCTGGGCTGTCCCTTCCCGCAGTGCCTTTACGATGAGCCGCGGGGGAGGCAGCGCTGGCTGAAGGAATTGCGCAACAGGGAGATAAACAGGCTTTTTGCCGGCGGGTGGGGGGTTAAGGAGCTGGCCTTAATGTTCGGGGTGAGCCAGAGGACGATACAGAGGACGTTGAAGATCATGCTGCCGGCATCGCCATCAGAGCCGGGCGAGGAACCGGATAAACAGTAAGATTTTTTATTAAGGAGAAAGAAACATGGCGAACGAAGCAATCACCACACAGTTGATACGCCTCGACCAGGACAGGATGAAGGGCTATAAGGAACTACTCGATTTCTACAACGGCCGGCAATGGGAGGGTAGAGAGAAGCGGGGAGAAAGGCGCCTGATTTTCAACTATGCCAGGGTCTTCGTGGAGAAAATAACGTCGTATTTGATGGCAGGCATAAGCTTCGCCGTGGACCCCTTTGAGGACTCGGACGAGGCGAGAGACAGGGCGCAGAAGGCGGAGGCAGCCCTTTACAGGGTCTACGAGGACAATCGGCTGGAGCAACTCGACCTGGAGACGGAAATCGACAGCGCGGTGCTGGGGGACGCCTGCTATAAAGTTACCTGGGACGCCGCCGAGAAGCGGGTCAGGGTGACGGCGCCGGATGTGCAGGGTATTTACGCGTGGTGCTCGGGTGATGATGTTTCCAGGGTGTGGCGCATCGCTTCCCGTTACAGATTATCCGCCGAGGAGGTGGAGCTTATCTACGGGGTGAGACCACAGAAAAAGATGGCGGTAGTCGTGGAGCTGTGGACGGACAGGGACTTCGAGCTTTACCTGGACAACGCTTTACTGGAAGCCAAGCCCAATCCCTACGGTTTTATCCCGTTCATCGTCTTTCCCAACCTGCGCGAGCCCAAGAAGCTCTGGGGGGTCTCCGACCTGCCGCAGATAATGGAGAGCCAGCGAGAGCTTAACCGGGCCATGAGCCAGCTATCGCGCATACTGGAGCTATCAGGTAACCCTATCGCCGTGCTGGAGAACGTGGAAGAATCGGAAGATATCGCCATCAGGCCGGGGGCGGTGTGGAACATACCGGAAGACGCCAAGGCCTACCTGCTCGACCTGCTGCAGGGGGGCGGCGTCAACCTGCATATTAATTATATAGACCTGATATACCGGGTCCTGCACGACTTATCAGAATCGCCGAGGTCGGCCTTCGGCGGCATCGAGAGGGACATGTCCGGCGTGGCACTGGAAATCGAGCTGCAGCCGCTGCTCCAGAAGGTCAGGCGCAAGAGGATTATCCGCACGGCGGCGTATAACCGGCGAAACGAGATGATTCTCAAGCTGCTGGAGAAGTACCGGGGCGAGGACTACGGAGATAACCATTTAAGGGTGGTGTGGGGGCCGGTGCTGCCCAAGGACATGGAGAGAAAGGTAAGCAGCGAACAGGTGATGGTGCAGACGGGGATACACTCGCGGCGTACCGCCATGGACGAGGTCGGCGTACGCGACCCCGACTACGAGTTCAAACGATGGCTGGAAGAAAGGGAGTCGATTCTCAAGATGAATAAAGAGCTTAACGCGAAATCCGGCAGGGGTGGGGCGAGAGAGGGTGCTTTACTATCCCGGGCGGAAGGCGTTGAGGAGTAATCAGGAGGAATGATGGTTACGGAAAAAGAACAGGAAAAGGCGGCAGAGGTCGAGGCAGACGGGGATGAAATAAATAATCTAAAACAGGAGAACGAATCGCTTACCCGTGAGCTTGAGTCCCGCGATGCAACCATAATAAGGCTGGAGCAGGCGCTGGCGGCTAAAGACGGCGAAATAGCCGGCCTGAATCAGTCGCTGGACGAGGCAAAGCGGACACTGGACGAGCTCGGCAAGGCCTTACCGCAGGCGGTAGCCGCTTATAAGGAACTGGTGGTGCAGGCGAACCCCGGCGTACTGGCAGAGATGATAACCGGGGAAACCATCGAGGAAGTGAACGAATCGCTGAAGAACGCGCGGGCGATCATGGACAGGGTCAGGCAGGAAATGGAAGCGGAAGCGGCCAGGACGAGAGTGCCTGCCGGGTCGCCGCAAAGGGCGCCGATTGACCTGTCGGCTCTCTCGGCGCGGGAGAAAATACAATACGCAATAGGAGGTTCTTCGTCCTGACGTGAAATATGGCGGAGGACAGAGAATTCAATTTAAAAAAAGGACTTAATATACAGGAGGTAAATCTGAAATGGCAATGACTTTAGAAGAGGCAGGCAAGCTATCCAACGATATGCTGCTGCAGGGAGTGGTGGAGACCATCGTCAAGGACTCGCCGGTGCTCCAGAGGCTACCCTTTATCGAAATCGTGGGCAACGGGCTGACCTAC
>DATLAD010000086.1:0-28975 GCA_035527575.1 Dehalococcoidales bacterium | reverse complement strand
CTTCGGCACCAGCGCCAGGAAATCGGCATCGTGGGAGGCGGGCATGGCGGAGATGATTTTCTCCGCCTTGGGCAGGGACAGCTGCTGCCGGCTGCCGAAGAAGGCCCACTCCGTCATCTTGAAGATATGCGCGCCCGGCTTACCCATCCCCTGCATGGCCATCAGCACGATTTCCATCCGGGCCGGCTCCGTGGCGTAGGGCCCGCGGATATATGAGCCCCCCACTCCATGCACGATGGTGGTGGGTCTCGCCGCCCATTCCCTCGCCAAGGCCTTGATAACGCGGGACGGAACGCCGCAGAGCCCCGCGGCCCATTTCGGCGTCTTGGGGACGCCGTCTTCCTTGCCCAGGACGTAGTCTTTAATTTTATCGAAACCGACGGTATGGGTGGCGAGGTAGTCGCGGTCGTAAGTGTCCTCGGTAAGCCAGACGTAGGCTACGGCCAGCTGCAGTGCCACATCGGTATTGGGCAGTATCGGTATCCATTTGTCAGCGTGAATGGCCGCCGTAAAGTTAAGGTCAGGGCAGACAAATACCGCTTTTATGCCGAGCTCTTTGAACCAGTACCGCACCCTGGTACCTATCTGTCCCGCCCAACCGAACTGGGTGCTTTCCGCATCACATCCCCAGTAGAGAAGCTGCTCAGTGTTTTCAGCGATATCGGCCACGAGGTTGGTCTGCGGCGGCAGCCCCACCGGCTCGTACCCCCAAACATGCTTGGCCCCCCAATTCCACCCCTCCCAGCTGTCCGGGTTTCTTGCCTGGAGCGTGTAGCCGCCCAGCAGGGTAAGGAGCTTTTTCTGCTGGCCGTGGGGGAAATGTACCATCTTGGTCTCCCCGTGTCCGTCCGCCTGGGCGAAGATGGCATAAGGCCCGTATTTGGCGATAATCCTCCTTATCTCGCCAACGATAATGTCCAGGGCTTCGTCCCAAGAGATGCGGACGTAGCGGCTTTTGCCCCGGTTCTGGACATTTCTATTGCCGCGGGGGTCAAAGTCCACCCTCTTCAGCGGATAGAGAATGCGATTGGGAGAATAGATACGTTTCTTGTAGCTCAAGGCGAGTGGAGATATCAAAGTCTTGAGGGTCGGCTCAAAGATCCGGCCCCGCGCCTTTATCTTCCAGGGCTTGAACTGCTCGGGCTGATACTTCCGGTCGTAATGCAGCGGCCTGATGCGGATGATGCGGCCGTCTTTGATATCGATTTCGGAGGTATGCCCGTCGGAGTCAATAGAGCAAAAACCGATGCCCTTGTAGAGCGTCTTTTCTTCTGCCATATCGCTAATTTAGAGAACGAGCTGAGGCCAACCGGTTCTGCCCTACCCTTTTACCAACTCGATGTCTCCCAGGTTGACGTCTTTCTCCGTGCTTATCCCATCTATCTTATGGGTCTTATAGCCTGCCTTCCCGATCTCCAGCGAGTATTTGCCCACCTCCAGCCCCTCGAACCAGAAGTCGCCAAAGCGGTCGGTCTTGGCCACCAGTTTCTTTGCCTTTCCGGCCTCCGTTAGCGTGACCGTGGCCCCCTCGGTGCACTCGTCCTTCTTGGGATCCCAGACGGCCCCGGCGATAAACCTCTTCGGGATGCCGATATAATACACCCTGGGTTTGGCTTTAAATTCGGGGTGCAGTACCTCAGATTTTTTGATGTACTCCTTCAGCTCCTCCTCCTCGCCAAATCTCAGGGCCTCCGTCGGGCAGGCATCGACACATCGCGGCTCTTTCCACCCTTTATCGAGTAAGTGCGCGCAGAAGGTGCACTTTTGCGACAGGTTGAGGTCGCCGTTGAAGTAAATCACTCCGTAGGGACAGGCGTCGACACAGTTACGGCTGCCCACGCACTTCTCGGGATCGATGATAACGATTCCGTCGTCCCGCTGGTATATCGCCTTTTGCCGGCAGGCTTTTATACATGGGGCATCATCACAGTGCTGGCAGATGTCAAGCCAATAGGCAATCTTGACTTTGGGTATAGTACCCCTCACGATGTCCGTTACTTTCATCCAGAACTGGCCGGTGTCCGGCTGCGGCTTGGCATAGGGGGTCCAGTCGTTCCCCACGTGCTCGTCCTTGCAAGCTATCTGGCAGTTATAGCAGCCGTTGCATTTGGTGATGTCGATAATTAAAGCCTTACCCATTTTTACTTTTTACCTCCATAGAGAAATGATGCTACACCCGGACCCGCTGCATGGTGATACGGCCGGCTAAACGCCTCGGAGTATTTCTGACGCATTTCGTCAAGATCAACCCGCTCGAACTCAACGAGGAAGCCGCTGGTAGCCATGCCGGTGGCATTTTTAGAGGTCGGGTTATGCGGACAGATGGTATTGATGGCCCCGCCGCGGTCAAGCTCCCCAGGGACGATGGGATCATACTTGGCCCCGTGGTCGATGGAGATTACCCCGGGCATAATCCTCTCGGTCACCATAGCGCCGGCGAGGACGCCGCCTCTCTCGTTGTAGATATTCACCACGTCGCCGTCGGCAATTCCCCGGGCGGCGGCGTCTTTGGGATTAACCCAGACGGTGTGGTAGAGGTACCCGTCTGCACCCCGCGTTTTGCAGGTCCTGATTTCCCGGAACCAGGTGATATCGTCGTGGTTCGCGTGGACGCCCCAGCGGGGGTGATTGGAGCAGACCAGGACTGGGTATTTCTTGGCCCGGTCACAGAGCAGACTTTCCTGATGTGACTTGCCATAGGGTATCCACTTGGGGTAAGGCGGCCTTTCCTCATCATCCGGGAAATGCTCGGCCAGTCTCTGGGAGTAGATTTCCAGCTTGCCAGTGGGGGTGCTCAGCGGGTTATTCTCGGGGTCTTTGTAGAACTCGTTCAAGCCCCGCGGATTCTTCTTCCATTGCGGGTCCGTCGGGATAACATAGTACTCGTTTTCCTTAAACTTATCCCAGCTAATCAGGTCGGCGATTCCAGAGTGGTCGAAGCCGACCTTCATCCACTCCTCGATAGACTTGCCCTGGGTGAGCTTTTCCTTGAGGCCAAACCTCTCGGCGATCATAAGGGCAATTTCCCAGTCACCCTTAGACTCTCCCAGGGGCTCGATGCACTGGCCTTCGTAGTTGACGGTGCGGTACTGCCCGCTGAGGCCGTCAACGCCGATATCGAGCTCCTCGAATTTGGTGCGGACCGGCAACACGACATCCGCGAAGAGGCAGTCATTTTCCAGCCAGATGTGCTGTGCCAGCATGAACTCAATATTGGGGCTCCTAAGGGCTTCGATAAATTCGTTACCACCGTTCCAGCAGGTTATCCAGCACGGGGAATCCGTCCATATCATATGTATTTTTGAGCACCCCTCTACGGGGTACTGGTACTTGACGAATTGGTTTTCCGTCATCTCCGCCAGCAGGGTGGTACCGTACCATTCAATGGGCGGGCCGCCCTTGAGGTCGTTGAGGATGGCTTTGGCCACCAAATCCTTGGGAATAATTTGCTTGGGGTACTTGGTAACGTCGAACCCCTTATAGCAGGCGAAGACCTGCGGCATCACTACCGGAATCGGAACCGGCATTTCGTATGTACGACCGAAGAAGCCCCATTCCATCATCTTTACCTGGTTGGCCCCGGGTTTGCCCAGGCCCTGCATGGCAAGCAGGGTGACCTCAAGCCGGGCCGGCTCGGTCGCGTAAGGTCCGCGAATATAGGAGCCGCCGTTGCCGTGCACCACCGATGTCGTCTTGGAAGCCCATTCCTGGGCAAGGGCCTTGATAATGCGCGACGGTACGCCGCATAGCTCGGAGGCCCACTTCGGTGTCTTGGGAATGCCGTCTTCCTTACCTAAGACATAGTCCTTGACTTTTTCAAAGCCGACGGTATGCGTGGCGATGTATTCTTTGTCATAGGTATCTTCGGTAAGCCAGACATAAGCAATGGCCAGTTGCAGAGCTACATCGGTGTTGGGCAGTATCGGTATCCACTTATCGCCGTGAATGGCCGCGGAGTAGTTAAGGTCTGGGCAGATAAATATTTGCTTTATCCCGAGCTCGGTAAACCAGTAGATAAAGCGGCTGGCCGATTGCCCCGCCCAGCCCCAGGGCGTGGTCTCCGCATCACATCCCCAGTGCAGGAGGACATCGGTGTGCTCAGCCACATCGAGCATGAGGTTGCCCTGCGGCGCCATGCCAACCGGCTCGCAGCCCCAGACGTGCTTGGCACCCCAGTACCATCCCTCCCAGCTATCGGGGTTGCGGCTCTGCTGGGTGTAACTGCCCAGGAGATCGAGCAGCTCCCGGTGGGCGCCGTGACCCCCATTGACGATTTTGGTCTCGCCGTGGCCATCCGACTGTGAAAATATGGCGTAGGGGCCGTATTTCTTGGTGATTCTTTTCATCTCGCCGACAATGATGTCGAGGGCCTCGTCCCAGGAAATCCGGACATAGCCGCTCTTGCCGCGGTTCTGGACGTTCCTCTCGCCGTTGGGGTCGAAGTCCACCCTCTTCAACGGGTACAGCAGACGGTTAGATGAATAGACGCGCTTTTTATATCCCAGGGCCAGGGGTGGCGGCAGTGTCTTGAGAGGCGGGTCGTAAACCTTACCGCGGGCTTCCAGCTTCCATGGCTTGAACTCCTCGGCTTTGTACTTGCGGGTATAGCGCAGCGGTTTTATCCGGATAATCTTGCCGTCTTTGACATCTACTTCCGTGAGGTTTCCGTCAATACCGTTACCGCAAAAGCCGAGCCCCTTAACATAGGTCCTTTCCTGTCCATCGTCTTTGCCGGGTTTTTTCTTTTCAGCCATTTGCATCCTCCGTATCTACTAATAAACTATCGTACGTAAGCATGGCGAGAATATTTCTCCGCCCTGGTACCCTGCTTTATCGGCCACCTCCTTATGAATAATGCCGGAGAATCAGCCAAATATTACCGAAATGACACTGGTATGTCAATCCTTTAGCGGCCGACTATATTTTCTCCCCCTGGTGAAGGACTCTCTCCCGGGGGAGGCCGGCGCCCGGATCATAAGGCTGCTGGAACGCCGCGGGGTATTTTTTCCTCAACTCGTCCAGATTGGCCCGCTCCACCTCAACCAGGAACCCGGCGCAGACCATGCCCGTGGCGTTCTTGGAGATGGTCTTGCGCGGCGTTATGGTGTTAATCGCTCCGCCGCGGTCGAGCTCCCCGGGGACGATGGGATCGTACCTTGCCCCGTGGTCGATGGAGACCACCCCCGGCATGATTCTCTCGGTCACGTAAGCACCGGCGAGGACGACCCCCCGTTCATTATAAATCTTGATGACGTCGCCCCTTTTTATGCCCCGCGCTGCCGCGTCCTGCGGATTCATCCAGAGCGGCTCGTAGAGATATTTATCTATGCCTTTGACCTTGCAGGTCTCGATTTCCCTCATCCAGCTGACGTCATCGAGGTTGGCATGCACGCGCCACCGGCCGTGGTTAGAGATGACCAGCAGGGGGTACTTTTTGGCCCGGGGGTGCAGCCGACTTTCCTGGTGGGTCTCCCCGTAAGGAATCCAGTGCGGGACGGGCGGCCTCTCCTTATCGTCGGGGAAGTGTTTGGCGAGGTTCTGGGAGTAGAACTCCACCTTGCCGGACGGCGTCTTCAGGGGGTGCCCCCCGGGGTCATCGTAAAAGTCATTAAGGGGCGTTCTCCGCTTGGCGTATTTCCTGGCTTCCGGGAGGGTCGGGGAGATATAATACCCCTTTTCCTTCCATTCCTTATAGCTGATGAACTCTTTGGCTCCGGAGTTATCGAAGGCGAATTTTATCCACTGCTCTTCGGTCTTGTTCTCCGTGACTTTATCCAGCAGACCCAGTCGGTCAGCAATCATGCAGACTATTTCGTAGTCGCTCTTTGACTCGCCGATGGGTTCGATACATTTCCCTTCATGGAAGATTATATCGAACTGCTCGGACATGGCATCGACCTGGATATCTTCTTCCTCGAACTTGGTGCTGACGGGGAGGATAAGGTCGGCGAACTGGCAATCGTTCTCCAGCCACGGTTGCTGGGCCAAGATGAACTCTATCTTGGGGCTACGGATGGCCTTGATGAAGTAGTTGCTGTCATTCCAGCAGGTTATCCAGCAGGGGGTATCCGTCCAAATCATGTGCATTTCCGAGCAGCCCTTGGCTGGGTAGGTATATTTGACGAACTGGTCTTCCAGCGGCTCGCTCCAGAAGGTAGTGCCGTACCAGCTGACGGGTGGGTTGAGAATAGCCTCGTGGATGAGGTCTTTAGCGATAATCTGCGAGGGTCTCTGCTCGGGAGGGGTTACCCGCCCGAACTCCTGTCGGTGGAGCGGCGGCGGCGTCCAGCCGGAAGGTTCCCACTGCTTGATGAAATCGTTCCGGCATATTCCGTGAATCTCTGCCGCCTGGAACGGGACCTCCGTGCCGCGGTAGGCAACCTGAGGCGAGAACATCGCCTGGGACTTGAAGGGCTCCGCCAGAAATATCTGGTTGAAACAGAACTGGTGCACGCCCGGTTTTCCCAATCCCTGCATGGCCAACAGCAGGACTTCCAGCCGGGCAGGTTCGGTGGAATAGGGCCCGCGGATGGCGCCGCCGCCGAGGTAATGGGATATCGACGTACGTTTAGAGGCCCACTCCCGGGCCAGCGCCTTGATTATCCTCGAGGGCACACCGCAGAGCTCGACGGCCCATTTCGGCGTCTTGGCAATCCCGTCTTCCTTACCGAGGACATAGTCCGCAAACTTATCGAACCCGTAAGTGTGCGTGGCCACATAGTCTTTATCATAGATGTCTTCGGTAATCCAGACGTAAGCGATGGCCAAGCGCATGGCTGCGTCCGTGTTGGGTAATATCGGTATCCACTTATCAGCGTGCGTCGCGGCGCCATAGTTCAGGTCCGGGCAGATGAAGATGCCCTTTATCCCCAATTCCCCGAGCCAGTAGCATAACCGACTCTGCGCCTGACCGTGAAACGCCCAGGGAGTAGTCTCGGGGTCGCACCCCCAGTAAAGGATGAGCTCGCAGTTCTCGGCGATGTCCGGGACCATGTTGATCTGTGACTCGATGCCTACCGGATCCATGCCCCAAGCATGCTTGGCCCCCCAGTAGAACCCCTCCCAGCTGTCCGGGTTCCTGGTCTGGAGGGTGTAGCCGCCCATATGTTTGAGAAGCAGGGCAGGACAGGCGTGAGACGGGTGCACCACACCCGTCTCCCCGTGTCCATCCCCCTGCAACAACACGGCCGATGGCCCGTATTTCTTCTGAATCCTTTTTAGCTCGCTGGTTATGATGTCCAGAGCTTCGTCCCAGGATATCCTGACATACTTACTTTCCCCCCGCTTCTCCGGATTTCTCTTTCCGTTGGGGTCCCAGTCAATCCTTTTCAGCGGGTGGAGCACCCTGTTGCGCGAGTAAATCCGTTTCTTGTAACCCAGGCTGTGTGGCGAAGGTAATGACTGCAGGCGGGGCCGGAAGATCTTACCGCGTGCATGAATCTCCCAAATGCCGAAATCCTCAGAGCGGTATTTCCAGTCGTAGTGAAAAGGCCTGAGCCTGACGATTTTACCATCCCGGACATCCACGGCCACCGTTGAGCCACCGGTACCGGTCTCTCCGATGAGGCCCATGGCTTTGATAAAAGTCTTTTCCGCCCCGTTTTTCTTGCCCTTTCCGCTTTTATCTGCCATGTTACCTCCAAATAGTGAACTCATAGCGAGACTCGGGGCCCAGGATAGCCGAAAAAATCAATCGCTGTATAGTATATTCATATTCCCATCTGCAAGTCAACCTGGATTGAACTAAACATTGATAATTTCATCATTGACAAATCGGTATTCCCCATCTATAATCTTCTTAATCCTGTACAGTCTGGATAAAAGCAGAATTTATCTGAGGGAGGTATGACATGTAATCAAATCTTGATGGTTTTTTCCATATCCGTTAAAAACCAAAGTCTGTGAAGGAGACATTTCAAGTGAAGAAAATTTTATTGCTGTTTGTCATCGTCATTCTGACTAGCGTCGTTATCTTTGGTTGTACTCAAGAGGCCCCAGCCCCTGCACCAGCTCCGGCTCCAGCCCCGGCACCAGCTCCGGCTCCAGCCCCGGCGATGAAACCGATGAACCTCCAGTTCAACAATGGTCAATTTGGTCCTAATGACGTCCCCAGCCAGACGTTCAAATGGTTCACTGATACGGTCACCGAACGGACCAATGGCTTGCTGACGTTTTCACACCTTTTTACCTTCGCTCTGACCAAGCCCGGCGAGGAAATAGCAGCCCTCCAGTCCGGACTGGTCGATGTGGGTAATACCTGCGTGGTATATCATCCTACCACCCTGTACATCAATTCCGGTTTCCCCCGCGCCGTGCCTTTCGCCATAAGTGATGTACGCCCGGCCGCCGAGGTTATGTACAAGATGTATTATGAGGGAGAGACGGCCAAAATCCTGGCTGACGAGTATGCCAAACAGGGTTTGACATTCCTGTTCATCACTGTCGATGACAGCTATGTTCTTGAATCGAAGACGCCCATAACAACGCTGGCTGACCTCAAAGGTAAAAAAGTAGCCTGTCTGGGTTCTCAGGCAGGGTGGCTCGCTGCTGCTGGTGCGGCGCCCGCTGGAATGCCCGTCGGGGACAGGCCGACCGCGCTCCAGACCGGCGTTGTCGAGGTATCCGCGACACCTTTTGAGATTAGCTACCCATTCAAGCTCTATGAGTTTGCCCCCTACATGATTCAGACGGGGTGGGGCGCCGTTACCGGTAACCCTATCTCCTGGAACACGGAGCAATTTAACAAGTTGCCCGCGGACGTTCAGAAGATTCTCATGGATACCGCCAAAGAAGCCTTCATGAAGAACGTCGATTTCACGGAAAAATGGTACGATACTTCACTGTCCACCGCCAAGGCAGCCGGCCAGATTATACATACCCCGTTCACTGCAGCCGACCAGACCGCCTGGTCAGCCCTGCTCGGTGAGCCGGTAGCGGACTGGGTGAAAGCCGCCGAATCCAAAGGCATCCTGGGAGCAGACACCGTGGTGGCGAGATATATCCAGTTGACCGAGGAATCCGGGCACAAATTTCCCAAGGAGTGGATGGTTAAATAGACCGATTGCTCACACTGAAACAAAAGCTAACTTTTAATGCATTTTACGAAACGGATAAATCGGGTAGCCGATATAAGCTTAAATATAAACAAGTGGATGGCGATGATAAGCGGCATCATTATCATGGTGCTCTGTCTTTACACCACTGGCGATGTCATCGGCCGTTATATCTTGAATAAGCCGTTATGGGCTGCCTATGAGTTGTCATTGATCTTCTTGATATATATAACCTTTTGGGGTATAGCTTATGTTCAATCCCGCGGGGGCCATATGAGGCTGGGGTTTCTCTGGCAGCAGTGTGGCCCCCGCGGCAGGGCAGCCCTCGACCTTCTGACCGTACTCATCGGGATTTTTATCTTCGCCATTGTTACCTGGCAGGGCTGGCTGTGGGCTATCGATTCCTGGGTTATAAAAGAGGAGACCATGGGCGCCTGGACAGTTCTTCTGTTCCCGGCCAGATTTGGTCTGGCCATCGGTGCCACAATGCTTTTACTACAATATATAATTGACCTCCTCCGGCACGTCGGCCAGCTCTTAACAGGCAGTCAAGTTGGTGCGGATTGATGGAACCTGAGCTTATTGCCGCCGGTTTCTTTATCCTGGCAATTGTGCTGCTCGTGCTTGGGGTACATATCGGCCTGGCCTTGGCCCTGACCGGTGCCATCGGCTCGTTCGTCATCCTCGGTAACTTTAGCACGGTCTTCGGCCTGTTAAAATCCACTCCGTATTATTCCATATCCGTATATGAGCTTTCTGTGGTCCCCTTATTTATTCTTATGGGGATGTTCAGCCTGTACGGCGGCATCAGCCAATCGGCGTACAAGGCTATAAACAGCTGGGTCGGCAGGTTCCGGGGCGGTCTGGGCATCGCCACAGTGTGGGCCTGCACCGCCTTCGGAGCTACCTCCGGCTCCTCAGTAGCCGCTTCTTCCGTTTTCACCAAGGTGAGCTATCCGGAGATGATAAAGGAGGGTTACGAGCCGCATTTCGCTTGCGCCAGCATCGCGGTGTCCGCCGGTATCGCCATGCTGATTCCGCCGAGCTTGTATGCGGTGATATACGGCATGCTCGCCCAGGCGTCAATTGCAAAAATGCTGATGGCCGGCGTGTTACCAGGCATACTTCAAGCGGCGACCCTTTCCCTTGGTATCTTCTTCATGGCCATAAGGAACGCCAGGCTGGCACCGCGCTCACTAACACATTACAGTTGGAAGGAAAGAGTAACCTCCTCGTTGAATGCTTGGCCAATGCTCGTGCTGGCAGCTATCATCATCGGTGGTATCTATTCCGGTGTCTTTACGCCGACCGAAGCAGCGGCCGTGGGTGCTTTTGCCGCCCTGGTAATATGCCTGGCACGCCGAAAGCTCACCGGGGGTCAGTTGAAAGACTCGCTGGTGGATACAGCTTTGACAACGGCCATGCTCAACCTGGTCATCATCGGGGCTACCGTCTTTTCCCGCCTGCTGACCATCAGTGGTCTGCCTACCTGGCTGGGCGAAATCATCGTCAACTCAGGGCTGTCACCGACCATGGTGGTAATTGTAATTCTGGCCATCTTTATCATTCTGGGCTGCTTTATCGACGCGATGTCCATCATGTTCATTACCGTTCCTATCTTTGTCCCGATTGTTGCCGCAGCCGGCATCGACCTCATCTGGTTTGGAGTGCTGACCACGGTGGCGCTCAATATGGGGACCATTACCCCACCTTTCGGCCTGTGCGTTTACACCGTCAAGGCCGTGGCCGGCCCGGACGTCTCGGTGGAGGGTATTTTTAAAGCGAGCCTCCCGATGTACTTCCCGGTATTTGCAACCCTGGCCCTGCTAATCGCCTTACCTATCATCATCACCATACTGCCAACTACCATGTTGGGCTAGTCCGGTAGTGCGGCAATACAGACTACTTCTATTACCATGTCCGGGTGAGCCAAGCTCGCAACACCGATCAACTCCGAAGGCGGTGGATTGTCATTACTGCATAAACGGGGACAGTGCTCACGGAAAAATTCATCGATGACATCAAGACGCCAGTTCGGCGACCGCCCGACTCCATCAGGAAAAGGTCCCTTGATATAGTATGTCATCTTAACGATATTCTCTAGTGACGAACCCATCTCCTCCAAGGCAGCTTTAATCTTCTCCATCACCAGCCTGGTCTGGGCTGCGGCTCCCTCCGCCACCGTAGGGGTCTTGTGAAATCCGGGCGACTTTGGGTTGTAGCCGTCAATCCACCCCGTCATGCCCCCTAGGAAGACAAATCCTTTAGCGCTCCTGACCACGGTGCCTTTCCCCCACGGCATCGGGACACCCCCAGAATAACATTTAAAGGTCTGCATCTCCATTTAATGAGCGGCCCATCCTCCGTCTATCAGTAGGGTATCACCGGTTATCATGCCGGAGTGATTGCTGGCCAAGAAAATGACAGCCGGGACGACATCTTCAACCTTTGCCCAGCGGTGCAGTGGTATCTTGGCCATTTCCGCCTTTTCAAACTCCGGATAGGCAAGGACAAATTTCGCCATATCGGTAAGCGTCCAGGAAGGAGCCACGGCGTTGACCCGAATATTATGCTGGGCCCATTCCACTGCCACGGAACGCACCATCTGGACCACGGCGGCCTTGCTGGTGTTGTAGCCGATGCAGTTCGGCGCACCGATCACGCCGACCACCGAAGCAATAACAACAATGGCCCCCGTCTTGCGCGGTATCATAGACTGGCGCCCGGCCGCCTGAATGCAGAAGAAGGTCCCTTTAATGTTAACTGAATGTAAGGAGTCCCACTGCTCCTCGGTAATGGTATCTGCTGGCGTCGGGCCGAGGTCAACACCGGCGCTACACACCATGACATCGATTTCTCCCAAATCTTTCCGGATGCGCTCGAAAGTGGGACCGATGGCAGACACATCCCGGACATCGAGCTGGTACCCCTTGACCACGCCCTTCTTCTGGAGCTGTTTGGTTGCCTTGGCCACGTTCCCGGGCTGGCGGCCAATAATCGCCACTTTGGCTCCCCTTTCCACCAGCGCTTCCGCGCACCCCAACCCGATGCCCCTCGAGCCCCCGGTTACAACGGCTATTTTGTTGTGAAAATCGAGATTGATTTCCATTAAAACCTCCAACCTAATCTATGATTTTCCTGAGGAAATTCCAGTATATAGTACCCTAGGCCTTTGGAGTTGTCAATAAACATAGAGGGCCAATAAATCTCCAGACAGATTGCCCTCAGGGATACTCGTTGCGGCCATAGTACGAAGCTTTAAAGGCCATATTGACAACCATCATAAAATAGGGCTATATTAAAGGACTTCTACCATAAAAATATCGCAAACAGCGGTGTATTTTCCTCTAAGTAACCGCAGGGAGGTGATGCAGCAATAAGATGTTGTTCCCCTAGCTTCCGGAGACTTGACAGTCAAAGTTATATATTATAATATTAGTCGAATTTTAAATCGTATTGTTAAGAGCGTATCCAGACCAAGAAGAAAGGAGAGAACAAGGTGAAAAGAATGTCGCACAAAGTGGCAGCGGTAGGACTCATCCTAGTCGTCTTGATATTGGGTTTAGCAGCGTTGCCGTCATGTAAAAGTGGCCCGCAAGCTCCAAGTGAAGTTGTTCTGGGTACCACCATGGGGTTAACCGGCGCCGCGGCCGGTTTCAGTCAGGGTGGTGGCTTCGGCCTGAAAGCAGCCGTCGAGGACATCAACAAGCAAGGAGGTGTCTATGTCAAAGAATACGATAAAAGGATACCCGTCAGGCTGGTAATCCTCGATAACGAGAGCGACCCGCCCAAAGCGGGGACGCTGGCGGAAGACCTGCTGGTCAGTGATAAGTCCGATTTCCTGGTTTCGCCCCCGCAATGGCCGCAGATGATTGCCGCCATCGCCACCGCGGCCGAAAGGCATAAGACGCCGTTCGTCGGCTTTGCCGGTCCCTTCGAGCCGAACCAGGCCCTGAGGGAATCGGCCGGACCCTGGAATTACACCTGGGAGAGCGGGTTCCACATCGGTGCCCCGTTCACCCCCGGCGATTTCAGGAACGTACCCGGATATACCATGATGGACGTGTGGTGGGGCTTCCTCGATAAGTACGGTGGCCAGACCAACAAGAAAGTAGCCGCCTTCGCCTCGGATGACCCGGACGGTCGCGGCTGGTACGGTGCCTTCACGCCGGCACTGCAGGGCAAAGGCTACTCGGTTCTGGGTGCCGATAAAGAACTGGGTATCGCGCCCCTGGATACCACCGACTTTACGGCCATGATTAAAGAGTGGAAAGATGATAACTGTGAAATGCTTGTCGGCAATGCCCCTGCCCCGTGGTTCGGGACCTTGTGGCGGCAGTGCCAGACACAGGGTTATAGACCCAAGATTGTCATCGCGGAAAAAGCCGCCATGCTCTATTCCGATGTCACCGCCTGGGGTGGTGACCTCCCCTGGGGCATCGCGGCCGTGGTCGAGTGGGTGCCCACCATTAAAGCCCCGGGCATCGGGGATACGACTCCCGTATCGCTCGACGAGCGGTGGAAGGCCGCGACCGGCCTTCCCACCCACCAGCTGGTCGGCCCGGGTTACGCTCAGATTCAAATCATCGTTGACGCCATCGAAAGGGCCGGTACTCTTAACAAGGACGCGGTCAATACCGCCCTGGCCAAGACTGATATCATGACCATTCGCGGTCGGGCCATGTACGACCAGTTCCAGTTCAGCGGGTTTCCCATCGCCCTCGGCCAGTGGTTCAAGGTGAACACCCCGGCAGGCTGGGACTTCAAGGTAATCTCCTCCTCGCACGACTTCTATCCCGCCACCGCCGAACCGATTTACCCGATGCCGTATAAGTAAGGCCAAGGTAGCAAGGAGCAGGATGGGGCTTGGGCCCCGGTTTCAGGCCCCATCCTGTATCTTTAAAACTGAAAGCTCGCTGAAAATAATTAAGTGACAATAAACCATGCCTTAACTGACGCTGTTGCTTAATTATTTTAGTAAATTTGTTAAAATAGAAGACACGGTATTTCCTGAAGCTTTTTTATCCCGGTCAGCAAGAGGCGATAGATTGGAAGCACCTGTTCTATCAATAGCCGGCGTCACCAAACTCTTTGGCGGACTGACTGCCGTCAATAACCTCAGTTTTAACGTGAAGCAGGGGGAAGCCATCGGCCTGATGGGCCCTAACGGCGCTGGCAAGACGACTCTGGTAAATTTGATCTACGGTATTTATAAGCCGGATTCAGGCACGATACGGTTCCAGGGTAACAACATCGGGGGGCTTCCCCCGCACAAGATCTGTCATCTCGGCATCGCCAGGACTTACCAGATACCCCAGCCCTTCACAACAATGACTGCCCTGCAAAATATCGTGGTAGCCGCTATATACGGCCGGGGCCTCTCCCGGGCCAACGCTGAGAATGCCGCTCATAAAATACTCGAGGAGTTGGACCTCTCCCACAAGAAAGATACCACCACGCAGGACATGGACGAGGTAGCTCTCAAGAGGCTTGAACTGGCCAAGGCGCTGGCGACCCGGCCATCGCTGCTGCTGATTGACGAAGTGGCGGCCGGCCTGACCGAAGAAGAGTTGCCGCGTATTTTAGAAATCCTGAGAAACATACGCCAGTCCGGCGTAACCATTTTACTGATTGAACACGTGATGAAGGTTATGACGGAAGCCGTCGACCGGATTATCGTCATGGACCGGGGTGAAAAAATCGCCGAAGGCAAACCCGAGGCGGTAATGAAGGACAGAAAGGTGATTGAAGCCTACCTGGGTGAACCAGAATAAGTCGTATCGCGGGTCGGCTTTAAAACTCTCGGGGGAAAGGCTGAACGGTAAAATGCCGGAAGAAACGCTATTGAAGGTAAGCGATATTGACGTGTTTTACGGTGGCCTGCAGGCCCTGTGGGAAATATCTCTGACCGTCAATACCGGGGAAATAGTCGCCATCATCGGCGCCAACGGGGCGGGCAAGTCCACCCTGCTCAATACGATAGCGGGTGTCACCCACCCGACAAAGGGCAGCATTGAGTTTGAAGGGAAAAAGATAAACTCCCTCGAACCCTTCCACATTGTCTCCCAGGGCATCTGCCTGGTCCCGGAGGCAGGAAGGACCTTCCCGAACATGACGGTAGGTGAAAACCTGAACATCGGCTCTTACAACAGCAAGGCCCGGAGTAAGAAAATGCAAAACCTGGAGCTAGTCTACGAACGCCTTCCGGTATTGAAAGAGCGGGAGAACCAGTTAGCCAAGACCCTCAGCGGCGGGGAAAGGCAAATGCTGGCGATTGGCCGTGGCCTGATGTCCGACCCGAAGCTCATGCTTTTCGACGAGCTGTCCCTCGGGCTCAGCCCGATAATCATCAACGAGCTTTACCGGGTCTTGAGAGAAATCAGGGCGCGGGGTATCACCGTTATCCTGGTCGAACAAAACGTGAGGCGAAGCCTGAAAGAGGCCGACAGGGCCTATATCCTGGAATGCGGGCGGGTGGTGTTGAGCGGCCAGGCGGACGAACTGCGCGAGGAAGAGAGGGTGCAAAAGGCCTATTTTGGCGCCTGAAGCTGATTGAATGCGAGTATAGATGGACCTGTTACTTGACATAGCCAACCCCATCGTCATGGGAATTTTACTGGGCGGCCTCTATTCACTGATCGCCCTGGGCCTTTCCCTGGTCTTCGGGGTCATGAAGCTGATAAACGTCGCCCACGGTGACCTGGTCCTGCTGAGCACCTACCTTGCATTCACCATGATGACCGCCTTCGGGATTGACCCCCTTTTGAGCCTGGTCATCTGCGCGCCGGTGATGTTCGTCATCGGGTTCTACATCCAGAGGTACCTGCTCAACCGGGCTTTCAGAATATCGATGGAAACCCCTCTGATTATCGCCTTCGGGATTTCCATCATCCTCCAGAATTTCTACCAGATAGTCTGGACGCCGCTGTCCCGCGGCCTGACCCCCTCGTACGGGCTGCTAAGTTTCAGTATCGGCGAACTTAATATACCGCTGGTCTACGCGCTCGACTTCGCTGTCTGCCTGATAGTGATGCTGGGACTCCGCGAATTCATGCGGCGGACGTACGTGGGCCAGGCCATTACCGCCGCTTCACAGGACCGCGGCGCGGCCCAGCTGATGGGCATTAACACCAACCGCGTCTACGCCTTCGCTTTCGCTATCGCCATGGTGCTGGCCGCCATCGCCGGTGTCTTTCTCGGGCTCACCTTCCCTTTTACACCGCAGTCTGGTGTCTCTTTCCTCATCATCGCCTTCGGCGTCGTGGTGCTTGGCGGCCTCGGCAGCTTTGTGGGGACCTTTATCGGTGGCCTGGTCCTGGGACTGGCGCAGACCCTCGGCGGCTATTTTTTTGGTACCGGCGCCCAGATGTTCGTCGCCTACCTTATCGTCTTTATCGTATTAGGAGTGAGGCCGCAGGGCATCTTCGGCCGTTAGGAGGCATGTGAAGGCAAATCGGTTCCGCCTCAGGGGAGGCCTGCTACCGCTGCTAATAGCCACCGTGCTGCTGGCACTATTTCCGATAATCGGGGTACCCCAGAATTGGATACTTTACCTTTTCCTCTTTTTCATCTACCTGGCTTTGGCCAACATGTGGAACTGGCTGGCCGGCTACTGCGGCCTTATATCCTTATGCCAGCCAGCCTTTATCGGGATTGGCGGGTACACCCTGGCCCTGATGACGTGGGTCGGGCTGCCTATGTGGCAGGGGCTTATCGCCGGGGCCATTGTCGCCGCCCTGTTCGCAGTGATCATATCGATACCAGTATTCAGACTAAGCGGTATTTACTTCGCTGTGGGCACTTTGATCGTGCCGGAACTGCTGCGGCTTTTCTTCCTGAACTGGCGACCGGTCGGCGGGTTGCTTTACGGCAAGGGTGCCGGCTACGCGGTGAAGGGGGCAACGACGATTCCCGCCATGGAGACCTACTGGCTGGCGCTAGTTATCTGCATCGGTTCAGTGCTAATGATGCGTTATATCCTGCGTTCCAACCTGGGGCTGGGGCTGGCAGCCATCCGCGATAATACCAGCAGCGCCGCCAGCTCCGGTATCAACGTCTTCAAGCTGAAATTATACTCATTCATCGGCAGCGCCGCCGTCACCGGGCTGGTCGGGGCTGCCTTTTATATCCAGCAGGGATTTATTGAACCGACCAGCGCCTTTAACGTCAGGTGGACAATGGTCTTGATGCTGGCTACCGTCATCGGGGGGATACGCCTGGAAGAGGGACCAGCGGTTGGCGCACTGATCGTCGTATTCCTGCACTTCCTGCTGGCAAGGTATAGCGGGGTCAGTCTCCTCATACAAGGCGTCATCCTGGTCTTCATCATGCTGATAGCACCGCAGGGAATCGCGGGCTCGGTGCGTCGCGCCTGGGCCCGCCGGACTTTTCGCCCCCGCGGCGGGAAGCCGGAGTCAGGGGGAAAGACCGGCAACGGCCCTGCCTGTAAGCCGACCTTCACGACATGACCGCTAAACCCGTCATTCTTTCTGGAGGCAGGACCGCAGGTCCCTGAGTAGTCCAGTGACTCCGGGTTTGCTGTGGCAAAGAAACTTAAAGTAGTTTAGATATATATGAAGGAAAGATATAAAAGTATATAAATAAATAAAAGGGTAAGGTTGTTAAACTTATGGTCTTTCAATGCTGATAGGTTTTACCTTTCTTGACCGGTATTTAATATAGTTGCTATCGGGTTAAAAGGAAATAATTAAAGGAGAAGAAAATGGCATACGAAAAACCTGGTAATGTAACTAGAAAAGGAGAAAATACCCATATTATTGGGCTTGGCTTCATATCTCAAGGCTCCGATGGCAACGTTTCCGTAACCGATGTCAATAATGGCCGTTTAGTCAGGATTAGACCTTTGCATTATAATTGGAAGTATAAACCCGAGGAATATCGGCCCTGGGAGATTAAAGCACGCGGCAAGACCTTCAAAGTTCCAGAAAAGTCCTTACTGCCCCCGCACAGCATTGCCTCTAAAGTGTCTTCTATTTTCGAAGGCCCAATTGTCCCACTTTCGCTGACTACATATAACCTCGAAATAATACGGAGAAGAAAGGAGGCTAAAAACAGGACATTACCATCTAGAAAGGATCATAATAGAACTGCCCGGGAGCAGGACAATGGCCTGTGAAGTGTCCATTAACTTAATGGCCTGCACTGTCCCACTTCCGCTGACCATATACAATATATTAAGGTGACAATTGGATTCGCCGCTTAGATTTCGGAGTATGTTCCAACCGGAGTCGTTTACTGTTACGATTCCTGCGCCATCAAATAAAATTTCTGGAGGGAAACATGGACATAGAAAACCTGCTTTCTTTTCCATCTGATTCACCGCCGCCAGATTATGACCGGCCGCCCGCGTTCCTTAAGATGATTGAAGAAATAGATATTATGGTGCCGATGCGGGACGGTGTACGTGTATGCCTCGATGTCCACCGGCCCGATGCTCCGGGGAAATTCCCGGCACTCTTCGCTATTGCCGTTCATAACAAGGACCTTCAGACCGCGGATTATGCTGCGGCGGTGCCTCCGCAACCGGCCTGGTCTCCTCTCTGGACGGGTACCATCGAAGGCGGTGATACCGAATTTTTTGTATCCCGAGGATATGCCAAAATAGTCGCTAATCCCCGCGGCGTTGGTAAATCCGAGGATGGCGGTTCCCGCTCCTGGGACTGCTATGACATCATCGAGTGGATAGCCCAGCAGTCCTGGTGCGATGGCAATGTCGGGATGATCGGTATCTCCGGTTTTGGCGCGGAGCAGCTAGCGGTAGCCAAGCAGCAACCACCCCATTTGAAAGCCATCTTCCCGTTCGACCCCCGTGGTGCCTATGGCGAGCTGGGTGGATTCCGTGACGAATATCCGGGAGGTGTAATTCACACGTTCCGGTATATCTTGTCCCTGTTATCCGTAATGCACGAGACCAGGGGTAAACCGGGAGCCCTTTCCCCTGAAACCGAGAAGCTATGGCAAGAAGCTATCAACAACCCGGATTACAAGATGTACCCGAACGTCTATAACGTTTTGACCATGAAGGGCCAGATTTATCCCCAATTTTTTAATTTTCTCATCAATCCTTTTGATAAAGAGGAAGCGGTAAAAAAGAGTGACGCCGAATTCGCCCAGGTCAAGGTCCCCACTTATACCGGTTCCGGCTGGTACGGTTATACCTACAAGACGCATCTTAACGGAGCGCAACACTGGTTTCGAGAAATCGGTGCGCCAAAGAAATTATTGTTCACCGGCCCGGCGCATCTTGAGCGTCCTTTCCATTCCTACCACGGTGAAATCTTAAGATGGCACGACCATTGGCTTAAAGGCATTGATACCGGCATCGTGAATGAGCCCCCCGTGAAGTTCTGGATTATGGGAGCGAATAAGTGGCGTTATGCCGATGACTGGCCTTTGCCGGAAACTAAATGGATCAAATTCTACCTGCACAGTTGGGAAAGATTGCGGACCGCTCCGTTTGCTCCTTCCAGTATTGAAGACTACCAAGAGCCGGATGCCTTCCTGCAAATGCCACCCACCCATACCAGAAAGATAGAACGGCTGAGATATATGACCGAGCCCTTGCCCGAAGATGTATTGGTGGCCGGACCCAGCGCGCTTTACCTGTACGCTTCCCTGGACCAACCTGATACCAACTGGATAGTTATCCTCAAGGATGTCGGCCCGGACGAATCCGTCAGGACGGCCCGGCCGGGCGAACTGGATACTCCCGCCGACCTCCAGGAGAGAGAGCTCACCCGGGGCTGGCTTAAAGCCTCTAACCGGGCCAAAGACCCCCAGAGGTCCCGGCCCTGGGAGCCCTGGCATCCATTGACCCGAGAAGTGGCGAAACCCGTGGTGCCGGGGGAGATAAATGAATATGCTATCGACATCCTGGCTACTGCCAACCTGTTTAAGAAGGGGCATCGCATCTGTATTGATATCACCTGCCTGGATTTACCGGAAGGCGTCTCCGGAGCCACCGCAGTGGAATATATACCCTACCATATTTGCAGCAGTAGAACGACAGTGCATAAAATCTATCACAATGAAAAATATCCCTCATATTTGCTATTACCCGTCATCCTGGATATCGAGTATCAGCCTGGGAAATAGGGTGAAATCACAAATAAAAAGTGTGACAAAAGCAAGCTATTATGGGTAAACCACTGGAAGGAATCAGGGTTCTTGATTTAACCTGGGTGTTATCAGGGCTGTATTCAACCATGATACTCTCGCTATCCTCGCGGCGCTCCAGGAGCGCCAGGTGAGCGGAGAGGGGCAGATGATTGACATCAGCATGTTAGATTGTCAGGTGGCTTTGCTGGAGAATGCGTTCGTGCGTTACCTGGCCACCGGGGAAATACCCAGACCGCTGGGAACTCGTCACCCGGTCTTTACTCCGTTTCAGGTTTTTCCGACCGAGGACGGATATATTGCTGTAGCGACGATGGGCGGGGCGCAGGACCAGTGGCCTATCTTTTGTGCTATAATCGGCCGAACGGATATTATTGATGACAAGCGGTTTGAGACCGGTTGGCTCCGCTCGCAGAACAACGATATACTGGAACCCATCCTGAATGAAGCAATGCGACAAAAGACCACCAACGAATGGATTCACGAATTCGAAGCAGCTTCCCTGGCCTGCGGACCGGTAAATACCATTGATAAAGTGGCCGCCGACCCTCAAATAAAGTCCCGGGATATGATTGTTAACGTGCACCATCAGACCGGTGGGGACTTCAAGATAATTAACAATCCCATAATATATTCCCGAACTTCATGTAACGTGGAATAGGCGTCACCGGGTTTAGGGGATAATACTGAAGAAGTCCTCAAGGGCCTTTTGTCACTCTCTGACCGGGAAATAGATGAGATGAGAAAGTCCGGTATCATCTAAAGGGATTAGCCTTAACAATATAAACGGAGGGTATAATGATACAGGTTACGAAAAATGTCTTCGTGGAAAACGGGATGATGGCATGCAACCTGGGAATGCTGGTCACCAAGAAAGGAGTGGTCCTCATCGATACCCCGATGCAGCCTACCAATGCCGTGAAATGGCGCAACGAGGCTGATAAAAAGGGGGAAATAAAATATTTAATTAACACCGAGGAGCACCCCGACCACTGGCAGGGCAGCTATTTCTTTCCGGGAGTTCTAATTACTTCTCAAAATACACGTGCCAAGCTCGAGAAGACCCCTTCCGCCGAAGTTATGGAGACCGTAAAGCACATTGACCCTCCGGGCTTGCCACTGATGAAAGATTATAAAGTGAGACTGGCTGATATCACCGTCGAAGAAAGCCTGACCATATATCTGGGGGCTCATACTATCAAATTGTTCCGCCTTCCCGGCCACTCGACTGGCGGGATGGGCGTTTATCTTCCTGAGGAAAAGGTGGTGTTCACCTCCGATGTGGTTTTTCACAAAAAGAAGACCTGGCTTCAGGAAGCCGATCCCAGGGCGTGGCTTGAATCTCTTACAAAACTCAATGAACTCGATATCGATGTTGTAGTACCGGGACATGGTGATGTCTGTAAGAAGGACTACTTCAAGGAGCAGGGTGATATCGTAAAAAAATGGGCGGACGCAGTGCAAAAGGCCATGAAGCGAGGATTAACCGCCGACAAAGCCGCCGCTCAAATCGTCTCCCCGGACCCCTATCCCAAGCAGGAGGGGACACCGATGACGGAAGCCGAATTACACAAAACGATTGTGTCCCACCTTTATAAATACTATTCTAACTAAATAGGAACAGGTACTGAATCTATTCATCTTATTACCGTGACTCTTTGCGATATTCAATCTTTTCACAATTATCTACTTGACGCAGTGTCAGGTAAATAAATACCAATGCTTTTATCAACATTCCGATGTTTTGTCCTGTAGAGCCACGTCTCTTAAAATAGAAGGGAGAGAACCGGGTGGGAGGAGTTAATATAAAAAGTTGTGGAAATTGATGACGCCGGGATAGGGAAAGGCGTATCCTTCCAATAAGAGAAAAAATCTAAAAATAGATTGGAGGGACACGCCTTGGTAACATCATACCAGAGAAAGAGCAAAGAGGAACAGAGGGACGAGGTACAGGATGCGTTGGAAGCCATGTGTGCAGGAAGGAGCCCGGAAGATGCTGGTAGCAGCATTAGAGGAAGAGGTTAACGGCTTCCTGGAGAGAGCCCGCTACCAGCGTGGCAAGGAGTTTCGCGGCTATCGAAACGGCTATCATCCGGTGCGGGAACTGACCGTGGGTCTCGGACCGGTCAAGGTGCGAGTGCCCAGGGTGGCTAAAGTACCTCCTCATGTGGCGCCGCAGGGGTTTCAATCTCAGATAGTGAAGCGTTACCAGCGGGCATCCGAGACCACCCGGCGACTATTTGCCCGGCTCTACCTGGAAGGCTTGGCCACCGGGGACTTCGAGCCGGTGTTTCGTGAGCTTGTCGGAGAGACGACGGCGCTGTCACCCAACTCCATCTTCCGGCTGAAAGAGTGCTGGGAGCAGGAATATGAAGCCTGGCGGAAACGGCCGCTGTGGGAGCACTGTTATGCTTATGTCTGGGCTGACGGGGTTTATCTCGATGCCGGAACCGAAGTGGACAAGACGGCACTCCTGTGTGTCGTGGGCGCTCGGGACGATAGTGAAAAGGAACTGCTGGCGATGGACCCGGGTTACCGGGAGAGCAAGGAAAGCTGGGCGGAAACGCTCCGTGACCTCCGCAACCGGGGACTGGAGCGCCGTTGGTGGCAGCGGGTGACGGCGCCCTGGGGCTATGAGCAGCCCTGGATGAGGCCTATCCCACGACCGAACACCAGCGCTGCTGGAACCACCGTATTACCAACGTGCAGGCCAAGTTGCCGAAACGGTTCCAGAAAAAGGCACGACGCCGCTTGAGGGAGATGGCCGAGGCTCCAACACAGAAGGAGTGTGAAGAACTGCGCGACTGGTATGTTGCCGAGCTCATGGCGGCTGACCAGCGTGCCGCCGCGGAAACCGTGCTCCGTGACTGGGAAGACTTCGTCACCTTCTATCACTACCCGCGGGAACACTGGATACACCTGAGACTACTAACCCGCTGGAATCTGTCTTTAGCGGCGTCAGGTTACGGACTGATGCTACCAGGAGAATGAGGCGGCGGGATAACGCTCTCTACCTGGTGTTTAAGATCGTGGAACGGCTAAGCCGGAACTGGCGCTCTCTCAACGGCGGAGCCAACCTGATGACACTGGTACTGGAAGGCTGTACATTCAAAGATGGAATCCTGCAGCGAGAAAAGATGCCTGAACTGGCAGGTGTGAGGAGCTTGCCGACGTTGAGTGGCGACAATTGGTTCATTAGCTTGAACCTGGAGATTACGACAAAGGGTATGCCAGAAGCAACTCTTATCCAGCAGGATAGACCAAAGAAGCTGTCAGATTTTAATCTTTGGGATTACGTTCTTTTAACCGAAAAGGTCGAAGCTACTATTAGTTTTCCGCTTCAGCCTGAGACATTAGGTAATATTGTGTTTACAGAACCAGGGGGCTTCGCCCCCTCTCAAATCAATTTATCTACATTGTCACAGGCCTCCTCCATGCGTTACAATATCAATGCGGGCTGGCCCAAACCGGCCTTTGTCAATGAGGTAAATGAGGAGAACCGTTCCTATGAAATCACTCAACGTGCTTGTCATCGCTCCCGCGTTCGACAGGTCCGTGCTACACGCCCACGATGAAGACCTGCGGCGAATCAGCCTCGCCGGACCCGGAATCAACGTCAGGGATGCTTCAGAGCTGGCGATAGCCGAATTACGGGGAGACTCGACCGCTAAGAAGAAACTGGACCCCTGGCTGGCCGAGACCGAGGTAATCTACGGGCTTATCCTGCCCCGGGACCTCCTGATACGAGCCCCCAGGCTGAAATGGGTCCAGACGATGTCGGCCGGGGTAGACCGCTTCGCCAGGATGGACATCTGGGATAGCCCGGTGACAATCACCGGGGTCAGCGGCATCCACGCCACTTCCATCGGCGAATTCACTCTCCAGCTAATGCTTATGTTCGCCAAGAGGGCGCCGGAATGCTTCCGGATGAAGCAAAACCACCAGTGGAAAAGGTTCGCGCCATCCGTGCTGCGCGGCAAGACGGTGGGTATCGTAGGGCTGGGCAATATCGGGCGGGAGGTGGCTCGCCTGTCCAAAGCCTTCGGCATGAAAGTTATCGCTACCCGCAGGTCGGCGACGCAGGCAAAGCGGGCCAGGTACGTCGACATGCTGTATCCGGCGGGGCAGTTAAAACAATTACTATCGGAGAGCGACTACGTAGTAGTCTCCACCCCGCTGACTCCCGAAACCAGGGGACTTATCGGTGAAAAAGAACTGCGGTCTATGAAGCCCGGCGCCTATATCATCAATATCGCCAGGGGCGGCATCATCGATGAAGAAGCGTTAATCCGCGCCCTCGATGAGAAGTGGATAGCCGGGGCGGGCCTGGATGTCGTCGCTACCGAACCCCTCCCCCCCGAAAGCCGGCTCTGGGAATTCGATAACGTAATATTGAGCCCCCACATTGCCGGCGGCATGGAAGATTACATGGAGCGCGCTACCAACATTTTCTGCGAAAACATCAGGCGCTACCTTAACGGCAAAAAACTGCTGAATATAGTGGACAAAAAGAGAGGCTATTAGAACCCTGCACAGAAAAGGAGGCAAAAATGCCGATGACATTGAAAGAACTGGAAGCCGAAGTTAAACGCCTGAAAGAACAGGTGGCTGAGGGCGCTTGGGCTAAAGACTATATAGAGATATGGAAGCTACAGTCGCTCTACTCACACCTGTACTATATCGGCAGAAGGTCGGAGATACCGTCCCTCTTCGCCCGGAAAACGCCGGGCGTATCCCTGGAAATAGAAGACAGCGGCGTGTACGAGGGTATCGAAGGCGTGAAAAGGCTCTGGAGCACGATATTCAGCGAGAAAGCCCATATGACGGCCGGATTTCTCGCCATACACATGACCGTGAACCCGATCATCGAAATAAACAAGGACGGGACAAGAGCCAGGGGCATCTGGCATTCCCACGGGTTTGCGTCCATGGGAAGAGACGGTCACCTCAAACAATTCCTCTGCCTTGGTAAATACGATATGGAGTATGTGAAAGAGGACGGGCAGTGGAAATTCCTGAAATTCGCCTACCGGCTTGCTTTCATGTGCCCTTACGAAAAGGGCTGGGTGGAAGAACCGGTGGCCGCCAGCATCGCCGGTTCACCGCTGAACAATCCGGATAAACCCACCACCTACCACATGCCCTACAGCCAGTACCGGATAAACGTAATGCAGCCCCCACCACCGGAGCCGTACCAAGACTAGTGCTTAGTTGCAGCAATAAGCGTTACGATGCCACCGTTCATGGTGAGCTTGTCGAACCATCGGCACGCCCTTCGACAGGCTCAGGGCGAGCGGGAATATTATAACACTCTTTTACGCAACTAGGTACTAGAGAGTAATCCCCAGCTTTTTTGTCGGCTTCAGGATTACCATTAATATGAGACCGATAATACCCAGGGCGGCACAAACTATAAACGCCGACTGATAGCTTTCCGTTACGTCACAGATATAGCCAATCATAACCGGGCCGACGGCCCCCCCTATCGTAAAACCGAGACCCATGACCCCGTATATCAAGCCATGAGAGGTCAACCCGAAAAGCCTGGCTACCAGAGGTGATTCCGACGTGCCCATGCTGCCAAGACCCAGGCCGAACACGGCGGCGAACAGGTAAAGCATCCATAACTCCCGGACCGGCACCAGCCACACCAGGGCAGCGGTCGACAGGATAAAGCCGATAATAAAGGCCTTTCGGTTGCCGATTCTATCACCTACAAGGCCGCCCAGTACGAAATTGCCCACGATACCGATGCCGCCGTTGACCGCCAGCACATTGGCGGCGTTGATATCCGATATTCCCAGCCTGGTTATATGTGGCACCATGTGTACCGTCATACCATACGCGATATAGCCGAAGCAGAAAAATACGATAGCGACCAACCAGAATTGCGAGGTACGAATAGCCTCTTTCAGGGAAAAGCCCTGAGAAACGTTATTATTTTTCTCCGGTTGCTCTTCATTCAAATCATCCGCGAGTTTTTCAACCGTACCTGGCCTGCGTTTCAGAAACTGCGCCGCCAGTACAACAATAATGAATACGGCAATACCTAGAATCATATACGATTTGCGCCATTGATATTCAGCGATAAGCCGGCTAATCACCAGAGGGCCAATCATCTGGCCGATAGTCAGACCCGAAACGACAATCCCCGTCATCAAGCTTCGTCTTCCTGTAAACCACCTGGCAACGGTCGATAGCAGCGGCACCCAGAGACCGCTCATACCGATACCTATGATTACTCCATAGAAGAGGTAGAGTTGCCAGACCGCGTCGACCTGCGACATGAGGAAATACCCTGCACCCAGAAGAATACCGCAAAATGTTACCACCAGGCGGGGCCCGAATCTATCGGTAAGTCCGCCCATGACGATACCCACCAGGCCTCCGGTAATCGAAGAAAGCGAGTAAGCGCCCGAGGTCACGGCTCTGGTCCACCCGAATTCATCCAGGAAAGAATTGAAAAATACTCCGAAGACGATATAGAGACCCCAGGAGACTATCATGATGATAAAGGCGGCTCCGACTACGAAATAGCCGTAGAAAAACCTCGGTGGTGTCTCCGGGGATTGGTAGGCTTCTTTACCGGTCACGCTAAAACATTTCCTAACCAGCTCATACTGTCAGAATAACGATATTATAACATATGCAGCCCGATAATCCCGTTCAAAGGTGAATGGAATTCGTTGTGAGGGCATACGGCGGATATGTTCGAGTATATAGTGACCGTTAGCGGGGCATCAGGCAGAAAACAGCTAAGGCAATATTTGCGTTACATGACCATCGGCGGTAAAGGTGTACTTGCATCCCGACTTCAATAAATCGCTATCGGGACCCAGCAGATAGTCTTTTAAGACCAGCGGCGGCGAATCGCTGGTCCGGACTTCGCTCATATCGGCGGTAGGGCCAACGGGCTCCAGAGTTACCGTGTTACTATCGGTCATCATTTGAATTACGGCTGTCTGGATATTGTGCAACTCGGATTCCCGGGAGCTTACCCCGGCCTTGTCCAACATCTGGCCGACGTGTGGAACCGCTATGGCCGAAAGAATGCCCAGTATGGCCACAACTATAAAAATCTCCAGAAAAAAGCCGGCTGCCTGTTTTTCCTGCATATTCCCCACGTTCTGCGCCCGGTGCTAACTTCAAGTACTAATCGCGCTATAGTACTAATGTAATAGGTATCCGTCTGGTAAACATCAATAGAAATCACTATTTTGGCTGGGGGTTATCCCCCAATTTTACTAACAATGGGGGTGAACCCTTAAACGAAATAGATGGTCTTTTGCTTTTCAAGCATAGTCAGGCGTATTACATTAAATTTGTAAGAATGAGTAAAAAAGTCCTATTGATAAATAACATCACCGCTCGCCCGGTTATTCCCGAACTTCTTATCAAAGCGGGGTACAGGGTGGACGCGGTGCGTGACTCTGACGCAAGCATGCGGCAGCTGGATAGTCAAGCCTACGATGTCGCCATTGTGCTGGAAAGCCCCGATTCCGAAAGCTGGCAGCTCTGCGCAAAAATACGGAATCGGACCGCAATCCCTCTTATCGTCATCAGTTCCAGTGCCAGTACCGAAAGCTGCGTTAAGGCAATCAATGCCGGCGCCGATTACTTTATACGGAAGCCATTCGGCCCGCTGGAGTTCCTGGCCAGAGTTAATTGCCTGCTGCAACGCTCTCTACCGCGTCAACCTGTGGCTATCGGCCCGCGTAGCTTCAATGCCGGAGACGGCGTGATGCCGCTTAACGGAGCAAGATTATGACAATGTATAAAAAAGTAGTCGTACCGCTGGACGGCTCTCCGCTGGCCGAGGTAGCCCTGCCTTATGCGGAGGAGGTGGCCGCCAAGATGGGCTCCGACCTCGTCCTGTTAACGGTACTGCCGTCTGAGGAGCCGGAGGAGTACCAGAACCACCATGCGTACACCGGGAAAATAGTTGATATCACCAGGCGCCAGGTTACAAAATATCTTGAAAATTCGGGGAATGATTCCATAAAAGTGGATACGGCCACTCGCGTCGGCAATCCCGCCGAAGGCATCCTGGACTACGTGGATAAGGGGTACATGTGCCTGCTTGTCATGGCAACCCACGGTCGGTCCGGCATCGGGCGCTGGGCGGTGGGCAGCGTCGCCGATAAGGTCGTCAGGGCAACGACAAGGCAGCCGCTGCTGCTTATCAGGGCTAAAGGCGCCCACCCGGATGTACGCGCCAAGCGCATACTGAAGAAAGCGCTTGTACCGCTGGATGGCTCTGCGGAAAGCGAAGCCGTACTCCCTTATGTCGTCGAGGTTGCCCTTCGCCTGCAGATGGAACTCACTCTGTTTAACGTAATCACGAAGAGCAACGGAGATTTTGCCAACGCCGAAGCCTATCTGCAGGATTGCTGCCAGCGCCTCGATGAAAAAGGCGTTACTTCCGGATACGAGGTGAGGATCGGCGCCCCCGCCGACCAGATTATCGACCTCGCCGATGAACTCGCCAGCGACATGGTGGCCATGTCAACGCATGGTAAGACGGCCGTTAATCTCTGGACTCTGGGCAGCATAGCTCAAAAGGTCCTGCTCGGAGGCAACACGCCACTCCTGCTGATACGAGCCTGATTCCCGGGTTTTTACACCCGCCTAAAACTACAGCTTCATACTTGATCCAACGGTGCTTTTTCTATCCGGTTCTGGATACTTCATCATAAGTTAATACTCATTCCTTTAACCTCACACCCTAATCCCCTCTCCAAACAGCCAGACTTAATGAACCCCGCAGATATATTGATTGTAGAGGG
>DATLAD010000085.1:0-13739 GCA_035527575.1 Dehalococcoidales bacterium | reverse complement strand
AAGGCGCTCCGTAGCACCACCAGGTAAACACCGGCTAAGCTCTTCCAGGACGCGGCGTGTCAGCGCCATCAGGCGGCGGTAGTCCACCAGCGTCGATTCACGTAAATTCTCGATTTCCGCCCTGAATGACGAAGACTGCATCAACTCCCGCGCCGGCGCGCACGCTGCCAGTTCCGGCACATCGTTGACATCGACATAAAATTCGTTCCAGAGTCGGCGACTGACCGGCGCGTAAGGGCTGGGCTCGAAAGGTTCATCGAGGAAAACCGGCAGCAAAGGCAGCGTCGCCACGACCTGTCCCCCCACCCCGGCTATACGTTCGGCGAGCGTGCCGAGACTTGAATAATCGCCGCTACCCCAGTCATTCCGGGTACGCAAAGCATAGAGTGGTAAAAAAGCACCCCACATTCGACCCGCTGCAACGGGTGGTGAATACGTTTTACGGGGTGCCGATATTATCATCGTCTCACCGGAATTCCCCTTTACCTCCGCCGCAAATTTATGGTAGCCCGTGGGCAGGCAGTGAGGTAGAGTAATTCTCCTGGTAACGTAACGCCTGCCGTCAACGCCCGCGCTCTCCAGGACAGGCAATTCGCCGGCCTGCCATTTCCAGCTAAAGCTTTCCCCGGATTCCAGGTCAAGTCGGGCGTTGCAGGGGGCATCGGCAAGATCGGAGGTAAGACATATTTTAATCACCGGGCGTTCGCCATCCCGGGCCACGGTAACCGGTTCCAGCAGGCGCGCCCGGAGCGATTTCATTCTTTCACGCAGGGCCGAAGGAACATCGTTCAAAGACGCAACCGGCGCGCCCAGCGCCTTCAGCACTGCCAGCAGGCTCTCTACCGACGCCTGCCGCCGGCGGTGATTCACATCGTAATGGGCTGTCTGCACGTTATAAAGACGAGCCAGCCGGTAAAGATTTCCGTTTGATGTACCTGAGTTCATTTCCATACTAAAAATGCCCGAGCTATTTTATGATAACAAACTCCACGCCAGCCACTCCTGAAACCTCCTCCTACCTGCGTATTGTACATCATTCTGTTATAAAAATTTAATTTCTTACCACGCCTGTATCCTATTGACAAGATGGAAAACTATACTATCATTATTATTAGAGGCGCTAATAGCCGGTTTGGGGGCTAGATGTGTTAACAATAACAATGGTTGCCCCTCCGCAAGAATGCCAGAAGGCATTTTCCAGTGAATATATCTGTGCATAGGGTGTACCAAGACACCGGTCTTTTTTGTGACTGGTGTCTTTTTGTTTTTATATAAAAAGCAACTATGAATATAGCCTTTAGAAAGGCTTGATAAAGGGGGGAGAAAAATGGTTACAAAAAGGTCTCGAACGCACCATGAAAAACCTGAAGAAACTCCGGCAATAATGACCAAACCTCTTCCGCAAATCCTGAATGAAATGGAGGAGAATATCCGGGCTGCCGCCGAAGCGGCCAGAAGGGCTGAAGAGGCCGCCAGGGCCGCCCGGGGAGCCGCCGGAGCCGCTACCACGGCATCCATGGAAGCAGCCAAGAGAGCTGAAGAGGCCCGCCTGGCGGGAGAAAGCGCTGCCGCCACGGCGACACAGGCAGCCAGCGATGCCGCATCTAAAGCCGAGGCGGTTGCTAAGGCAGCCATGGATGTTGCTGAGGAAGCTGCCAGGAAAGCCGATGAGGCCGACAGGAGAGCCCGGGAAGCGGCCAAGGCCTTCCAGAAGGCTGCCGAAGCCGCTACCACAACCTCCCAGGAAGCGTCCGCCAGGGCCGTTAAAGAAGCCGAGAAGGCAATCAAGGCCTCTGAGGAAGCCAGACGCGTCTCCGAGGAAGCCGCCAGGCGTGCTGAAGAGGCCAGCGCCCTAGCCAAGAAGGCCGCGGCCGAGGCTGCAAAAGCAGCCGATGAAGCCGCACGCCGGGCCGAAGAAGCCGCTTTAAGAGCCGAGCAAACCGCCAATGAAGCTAAATATGCCGCTGAGGAAGCGACTCAAAAAGCCGAGGAAGTAAGCCTGGCCGCCAGGGAAGCGGCAGCCCTCGCTGTACAGTCGGCTGAAGAAGCCGCGGCCCGCGCCGAGGAACTGGCGGTGGCCGCCAAGAAATCCGTCGAGGAAGCTATTGAAAAAGCCAATGCCGCCGGGAAGCAGGCCGATGAAAGCGCCAGAGCCGCCAGTGCCGCCCGCGCCGAACTGGCCAGACACGTTACCCCGGAAACGGCCACAAAAGCCGATGAAGCCGGCAGGAAAGCCAAGAGGGCAGCCTCTGCTGCTTTCCAGGTAGCTGAAGAGACCGACCGTAAATCCGAGGCTGCCGTCCTGGCCGGGGACGACGCCATCAGCGCAGCTACCAAAGTATCGGGAATCCTGGCGGGAAGAGTTGACGAAGCAGGCAGAGAAGCTAAGCAAACCGCGGCTACCGGATTTTTAACTGCGGGCAGGACTCGCAAGAAGGCCGAAGCGGCCGATATCGCCGGAGACGAGGCTATTGAAGATGCGGCAAAAGCCCTTCACCAGCTGGTGAGCCGGGCTGAAGAACTGGCCAAAGCTGCTGAAGCAGCGGCCGATGCGGCAACCAGAGCATCGGAGTCCGCAAGACTCGCCGCTGAAGCGGCCATGAGAGCCGCCGGCGAAGAAGCCGCCGCCAAGGCTGAGGAAGCCATGAGAGCCGCCGAAGAGGCCGGACTCAAAGCGGAAGCTGCGGCCCGACAGGCCGTCCAGGCCGCTGAAGCTGCCATGAGATCCGCCGGCGAAGAAGCCGCCAAGAAGGCAGAAGAAGCCATGAGAGCCGCCGAAGAGGCGGGACTTAAGGCAGAAGAAGCCGCCAGGCGGGCTATCGAAGCGGCCGAGGCAGCCATGAGGGCTGCCGGCGAAGAAGCCGCCAAGAAAGCCGAGGAGGCCATGAGAGCCGCCGAAGAGGCCGGTCACAAGGCCGAGATAGCCGCGAAACAGGCCAGGGAAGCTGCGGAAGCGGCAACCCGTGCCGTTAAAGAAGAGGTCGGTACCAAGGCCGAGGAAATGAAAAAGGTTGCCGAAGAGGCGTTAAAACAGGCCAGAGAAGCCGGTGCCGGCGTCTCCGCCGTTACAGAGGCGGAAGCCATCAGGGCGGAGAAAATAGCCAGGATGGCCCAGAAGGCCGTTGAAGAATCGATTAAAGAGGCCGTTGAAGCCGGCAAACTGGCCGATAAAACGGCAACCAGCGCTAGAGAGGCCCGTGAAGAGACCTTAAAGACTCCAACCGTAAGTAATGCTCTGAAAGCGGACGATGCAGGTGAGAAAGCCAAAACCGCCGCCGCCGCCGCATACCGCTCCATGGAGGAGCTTGAAAGAAAAGCGGATACCGCCGCTATGGCCGCCGACGAAGCTATCGATTCAGCTGCCAGGCTATCGGGCTTAGTGGCTGATAAAGTCAAGACTGCCGGCGAGCAGACTATGGCTACGTCCGTTACCGGGATGAAGACGGCCGAAGAAACGCGCCGGAAAGCCGAAGCGGCTGATACCGCCGGCAACGATGCCATCGACGCCGCCACGGAGACCCTGCACAAACTGGTAAGTGAGGCGGAAAACCTGGCCAGGAAAGCACATGAAGCTGCGGACGCCGCCGCGAAAGCTGCGGCAGATGCCAGGCAGGCTTCCGAAACCACCAGTAGAACGTCGTTAAGTGCTTCACAGAAGGCTGAAGAAGCCGCCCGGGGTGCCAGGACGCTCGCCGCCGACGCCATCAGAAAAGCCGAGGAAATGGCAGCCAGGATGGAGAAAGCCCACCAGAAAACCCTCGAGGAGGTAAAATCCCTTTCCGCCAGGGTAGAAGAAGCCTTCAATATGGCCAAGGACGCCCTGGACAAGATAAAGGGCCTGTCCCGCAGACTGTTCACCAGCTGGGAAATGGGGATACTGATTATTGCGGTAGTGGCTGCCTCTATCATGATAGGCTTCGGCCTAGCTGCCCTGATACCGTAGAACTGACTCTGATTAGAGAGGAAACGGCATGAGGCTTTTGTACGGGCTGCTGGCGCTGGGTATTGTGTTGCTGGTAGTCGGAGTTATACTGCTGCTGACTTAAATAGTGGTATAACTAACAAGATAGAAACGGCTATTCCCGGGGGAATCGACTCCTGGGAATAGCCTTTAATGTTTCCGTTTAAGACTATAAAATTATCAAGCCGCCTCATCCACGAATATACATCATGGGGTCGGAGATATTCTAAGGGCCGAACGCCCGATATACGCTCTTATCTAAAGCCATGACTTCTCGCCTCCTCTATATCGCTTTTTCCGCCAGTTCAACGATATCGTAGACTTTGAGGCTGCTGCCACATTTATTAATGGCTTCGTTAAAGGTCTTCTCGCACCACGGGCAGGCCGTGACAATGGCCGAAGCGCCGGTGGCCTCGGCTTCCTTAATCCTCTCCGTAGCCGTCCACATGGCAAACTCGGGATTCGACTCGTTCACGCCGCCGCCGGAACCGCAGCACCACGCATATTCTTTAATCCTGTCCATTTCCATGACCTGGATACCCGGTATGGCCTTGAGAATATCACGCGGCGGTTCGTAAACGCCGTAGGTGCCACGACGCAGTACCTTAGGCGGGTCGAATCTGCGCTGGATTCCGGGAATCTTCTTCCCTTTCCAGTGTATCCAGGGCTCGCTCAGCCTGCCGAGGTAGCACGGGTCGTGGTAGGTGACGTTCATCCCGACCTTCTTCGTCAGCTTTAGCTTGCCTTCCTTGATGAGCCGGCCAAGGTACTCGGTGATATGCAGTACTTCCAGGCTGCCCTTCAGGTTGTATTTATCATAGAGCACTTTGAAGGCCTGATAGCCGTCGGCACAGGACGTCACCAGCGTTTCCACGCCGGCTTTCTTAATCATTTCCATGTTCTTTTTGGCCTGGTTGAGAAAGTCCTGTTTGTAACCCATCTGGTAAGCCCGGCCGCCGCAGCACGTCTCGTTATTGCCGGCGATGCCGAAATCGACGCCCGCCTTTTTCAATAGCTTGACGGTGGCCTTAGCCAGCTTCCACATATCTTTGTTGTAGCTGGTCAGGCAGCCGACGTGGTAGAGGACTTTCACCTTCTGTTCGGTGGCGTCCTTGATATCCAGCCCTTCGGCCCAGGCGGCGCGTTTGGTCCCGGCACCCGGTACCATGGTGCCCTGTTTCCGCAGGCTGTTGATGACCTTATCGAGGGCGGGGTGGGTAATCCCTTCCTCGACAGCTTTTATCCTGAATTCGTATATCGGCTCGAGGACTTCCATGTCCATGGCGTATTTGCAGGAGATATCGCACCCGCCGCACACCTGGCAGTTGTAGATAATGTGCTTCAAGTTGTCCGTGTACTCAAGCCGGTTCTCCAGCATGGCCACGCCGATATTTACCCTGCCGCCACCCGAGTAGGCATTGAAATTATATTTAGATATGCTGGGGCAGATATTTACAGGCTGGAACCCCTTGACCTTTTCCAGAGGTATGAATTTGCATATGCTGCACTTATTGCACAGTTCCATGTCTTCTCGGAAATCTTCCAGCGCCATCTCGTTTCCTCCTTAGAATTATCCGTATAATAATATCATCGCCCGGCACATTAAAAGCAGAGCTTGCCGGGATTCATGATATTATTGGGGTCAAATATCGATTTCACCCTCTTGAGGGCATCGACCGTTGCCGCGTCACGATTAATCACCATTCTTGCGGTTTCGCCGTAAGGCCTGGAGAAGAAAGCACCCCGGCACTCCAGGTTTTTAACGGCATCTTCGGACAGCTTCTTGACCCTTTCGACATCCCTCGGGTTGTCCGGGTCGTAGAACAGGTTGAATTCAACGTGGCAGTTAGTGCCCTGCACTATCGGCTGGAGGTAGATGCCCATATCGGAGGCCGGGTAACCGGCTTCGTCAGCCAGGTCATACATGGCGGCAATCAGGCCGGGGAGCCTGTCATAGATGGTCACGAAAAATACGTCCTGGCAACCACCCCTGGAGCGGAGCTTCCAGTACGGCTCGGCGGAAGGCTGGTTGGCCGCTTTGAGCAACTCGATGGCGGAAATTTTGCCGATGGCCCCGGCGGGTTCCACGCCTATCCTCTGGGCGACATCGTTCACGTCCTTTACCTGATATTCGACTTTCTCTTCAGCCAGATATTCGTAACCGGCCACATTATAGAGAAGTACGTAAGACGGCAGGCTGTCCTTGATGTCCTGGTAATCCTCGGGCCATTTCTTAGCCATCATGGCGGCCAGATTAGCGCTGTTAAGCACGAAGCACTCGTTGACCAGTCGCAGCCTGATTATCCAGTGAATGAAATTAAAAAGCTTTTCGATATCGGAAGAACCGACCATGAAAGGCCTTTCCAGACCGGGGAGCAGCTCGCACCGGAACGACGCCCAGGTGACGATACCCATCGTCCCCTGCGCCCCGCCGACAATCCGGTACAGTGAAGTTTGGCCCGGTCCGGCCGCTTCTTTCTGAGAACCGCCGGCGGCCCACTGCTCTTCGATAGTGCCCGGCCCGGCGGCGGCCCCGGTGCGGAACATGTCGCCGGTGCCGAAGATAATCTCGACGCAGGCCAGGGGGTCGGCGATATCCCAGTGATACTTGGGCATGATTACCGGCTCACGCTCCAGCATACTGCCGACGACCGACTTGGTCTTGCGCGGCATCAGGGGCATGTTTAGTCGCAGTCCTTCTTTGGCCACGGCGGGTATCAGTTCGCCGAAGGTTACACCCGGCTCGCACATGGCCACCCGGTTCTTGCGGTCGACCCTGATAATTTTCTTCATGCCGCTTAAATCGACAATTACAGCGCCGCCGATGCTGGGAACCGTATCACCGCGAAAATGAGGAGGCCCCGAGCTTACCGGCACGAGCGGAGTATTCGTCTCGTTGGCCAGTTTGACAAGTTTCTCCACATCTGCCATGCTCCTCGGCTTGACGACATATGCCGGCTTGACCGGATTAACGAAGCTCATGTCACACGAGTACTCGTCCAATAACGCCGGCTTGCTGCTGGCGTTGCCAGCACCTACTATTTTTGCCAGCTTGGCTTCTTCAACCATAGTTACCCCCTTTTGGTATCCTTGTCCTGTTAGTTTGAAAAAGCCCGTCATTTCACCTGAAAAAGAGGGCTTTGGGATTTCACAACCTGCTTAATATACCGCAACCGACACCATTAGTCCAATGTACCGGCGCCGGCATTAAGGAACAGGTATACAGATAGCATGGGAAACGCATCTAACCCCGGTTGAGTTAAATATATCCGGAGATTGTTCCGCTATATGGAATTACTTTTCCGCTCAAGATAATTCTGTTATTGTGCCGGAAACCCTGTCAAGTTCCCGATTACTTACGAACCGACTGCCTGACGGCCGCGCCGATTTTTTCCCTGTTTGGCAACGCATAATTTTCCATGGGAGGACTGTAGGGTATCGGCACGTCAAGGCCGCAGACCCGTCCGGGCGGCGACTTCAATTTGCCGAAGACGTCGTCGTTCTCAACGACCAGGGAGATAATTTCGGACGCGGCGCTGCAGGTCCGACAGGCTTCGTCAACGACCACCAGCCGGCCTGTCCGGCGTACGGAACTCCTGATGGTCTCAACGTCCAGGGGCACGAGTGTGCGCGGGTCGATGACCTCACATGATATCCCCCGGCTTTCCATTTCCTCCGCCGCCGCCAGTGCTTCGTGCACCATGCGGGAGATGGCAACCACCGTTATATCCGTGCCTTCTCTCTTGATGTCCGCCCTGCCGAAGGGAACGGTATATTCCTCATCGGGCACCTCGCCGACCACCGGCCCAAGCAGCCCATGCTCGAAGGAAATCACCGGGTTATTATCCCTGAGGGCAGCCTTTAAAAGCCCCTTGATATCATAAGGGGTGGAGGGAACGATAATCTTCAGCCCGGGGACATTCATGTACATGGAATAAGGGCTGATGGAGTGCTGTGCCGCAAACGACATACCCGCCCCGATGGACATCCGAATCAGTATCGGGAAGCGTGTCTGCCCGCCGAACATATAGGTAATCTTGGCGGCCTGGTTTACCATCTGGTCCATGGCTACGAATCCGAAGGTAGCCATCCTGATATCGGCGATAGCCCGGTAGCCGGACCCGGCCAGTCCTATGGCCGCCCCGACCATGGCCGATTCCGATATCGGCGTTTGCCTGACCCTTTCCTCGCCGAATTCTTTCCTTAATTCCATGGCGATATCCGTGGCCATCAGGACAATCCTGTCGTCCCTCTGGAATTCCTCGCGGAGTGCTTCCGCAGATGCCTGCATATAGGTTATTTTCTTCATCGGGTTATTCCTCTCTGAAATTTTCCTTGCCCTCAGGCGGAAAAAACATCCTCCAGGGCGTCTTCGGGCGCGGGGAGGGGACTCTCCAGCGCATAGGTGACGGCTTCTTCTATCAGCTCCATCACCTCGTCGTTTATCTTCTCAATCTCCTGCAAGGTGAGCATGCCGCTCTCAATCAATTTCTTTCTTAGAGCGAGGACGGGGCACTTCTTCTTCCAGGCTTCGATTTCTTCTTTAGGTCGGAGGTCGGGTATTGAATCCGCCTCAAAGTGGGGATACCAGCGGTAGGTCTTGAACTCAATAAAGTAAGGGCCGCCGCCGGCGCGTACTTTAGCCACCGCGTCCTTCGCCGCTTCACGAACCGCCGCCACGTCGTTACCGTCTACCGATTCGGCGGGCATATCATAGGCCTTCGCCCTGCGGATAATGTCTCCGCCGGCTATGGCGTAGGAGTAGTGTGTATTCACCCCGTACATATTATTCTCGCAGGCGTAGAGAATGGGCAGTTTCCAGATGGAAGCCAGATTAAGCGACTCATGGAATTCGCCTTCCTGGCAGGCGCCATCCCCGAAGAAGACCACCACAATTTTCTGCTTTCCTTCCAGGTGGGCCGCCAGGGCCGCCCCGGTGGCTATGGGAAGTCCGGCAGCCACAATACCGTTGGCGCCGAGAATCCCTATGCCGAAATCGGCGATATGCATTGAGCCGCCCTTACCCTTGCAGTAGCCCGTCTTTTTGCCGAAGATTTCCGCCATCATCCGCCGAACGTCCGCACCCTTGGCGATGAGGTGCCCGTGCCCCCGGTGATTGCTGACGATACGGTCGTCAGGCCTCAGGCTGGCGCAGACACCCGTAGCTATCGCCTCCTGTCCTATGTAAGAATGCACCAGGCCGGGAACGGTTCCGCTTCCGCTTCTGTATTCCCTGGACGCCCTTTCCTCAAAGCGACGGATAGTCAACATGGTACGATACATCCGGATGATTTCTTCTCTTTCTATTGCCACGCTTTTAATCCTTTCACTGTCAATATTCTCCGCCCCTGTTAGCTCTCCACTATAAATATAGCATAGTTACGTGCGATAAGTTAAAACCAGGACTTCTCCCCGTGTTTCCGGGGATACCGTCCGTAACCAGCGTGAATCCCGGCGGAACGTGCTATAATAACATCACGAGCCTTGAGGAGGACCAGAGAATGTCGAAAAAGCTTACGGTGATTCCCGAGCAGTGTTCCGATTGCAGGATATGCGAACTGGTATGCGCCATCAAGCACTTCGGTGTAAACAACCCGAAGAAAGCGGCGATAAGAGTCATTAACGCATACCCTCATCCGGTGATGAGGATGCCGGTTGTCTGCAGCCAGTGCCGCGTGCCGGCCTGCGCCCAGGTATGCCCCACCGATGCCTTAAGGTGGATCGAGGGCATCGTGCGCCTGGATAAAGAGTCCTGCATTTCCTGCTTCAAATGCGTGGAGGCCTGTCCCTTCGGGGCTATCTACGCCCACGAAGACTGCGACCTGCCCATCAAGTGCGACATGTGCGGCGGCGACCCCGAATGCGTTAAGAACTGCCCGCTGGGAGCCCTCAGGCTGATACCGGAGCACGCCCTCGGCGAGACCAAGCGACTCAACAACGTGCTCAGCTATACCCAGATGCGTGAAATAGAGTTCTACGAGAAGGGTGAAAAGAAGACCATCCGCTACGCCGAGATAGGAAAGGAAGAGCTATGAGCATCAGGAGCGGTTATTTCAGGAAACACCTGGCTGTAGACCTCAGCAGCGGCAGCATCGAACGCCGGCCCCTCACGGATGCTTTTCTGGAAAAGTACGTCGGCGGGCGCGGCTTCGGCGCCAAGCTTGTCTGGGACAACCTTAAAAAACACAATTTCAAAATCGACCCTCTGGGTGAAAATAATCTCATGGCTATCGCCCCCGGCCCCCTGACCGGCGTTTACCTGCCGTCGTCGGGTAAAAACTCGTTCGTGGCCATATCTCCGGCCACCGGACTCTACGGCGATTCGTCTATCGGCGGCGGCTTCGGCGTGGAGATAAGGCAGTCGGGAATCGATGTACTATCCGTGACGGGCAAAGCGCCGGAGCTATCCGTCCTCTTCATCGATAACCACGAAGCAACGATTGTTCCCATGCCGGAACTGAAAGGCAAGACCTCGCTGGAAGCCGAAGGAATTATCCGTGAAAAGCTGGATATCCAGACGTCGCACATCGCCACCATCGGCCCGGCGGGAGAAAATTTAGTGAAATTCGCCTGTGTCAATGCCGACTGGGGTCGCAACGCCGGCAGGACGGGGTTCGGGGCCATCATGGGCTCGAAGAACCTCAAGGCGATAATCGTACGGGGACACGAGGACCTGCCCGTGTATGATATCAACGGGCTTGCGGAGGAGGCAAATAAGGCCTACAGCTACCTGAGGGAACACAAGTATTTCAAGCTGTGGCAGCAGCAGGGGCTGATGAACGTCATCGAATACGCCAACGAGAAAGGCATCCTGCCGACCCATAACTTCAAGGACAGCGTTTTCGCCAAGCACGACCAGATTAACGGAGCCACCATGCTCTCCGACTACAAGATAGGTGACAGCGCCTGTTTCGCCTGCTCCATGTGCTGCAGCAACATCTGCCTGGTCAAGAACGGGAAATACGCCGGAACGGTGGTCGAGGGGCCGGAATACGAGTCCTGTGCCATGCTCGGCTCCAACGTCGGCATCGATAACTTCGCGGCGGTGCTTTCGGCCAACCATCTCTGCGACGAACTGGGCATGGACACGATTTCCGCGGGCAACCTCATCGGCGCCGTTATCGAAGGATACGAAAAGGGCATCCTGTCTCTCGCCGACCTCGACGGCCACGAAATCACCTGGGGCGATGACGATGCCATTCTGAACCTGATACGCATGATTGCTTACCGGGAGGGCATCGGGGATATTATCGCGGACGGGCCATACCGCATAATCGAGAAATGGCCGGAAATGGATAAAATCATCCTTCAGGTCAAGGGCCTGGAGCAGTCCGCCTACGACAGCCGCGCCGGAAGCTCCATGGCGCTGGCCTACGCCACCTCGGACATCGGCGCCCACCACACGCGTGCCTGGACCATCGCCCGGGAAATGGAGGAGGGGCAAAAATGGTCCGACGATGAAAGGGTAAAAACGGTGATATATCACCAGACACTGCGTCCCCTGTTCGATATGCTGGGTGTCTGCCGCCTGCCCTGGATAGAGCTCGGCCTCAACGAAAGGCATTATGAAAATTTCTATAGATATGTCACGGGAAACGAGCTGCCGCTGGAGCAGCTCCTGGCGCTTTCCAACGATATTTACGACATGACCCGCCTGATAAACGTCAAGCTCGGCGTCAGCCGCAAGGACGATAGCCTGCCCTACAAAGTGCATTCCAGCCCGCCGCTGACCGGCCCCAACGCCGGCAAGGTGGTCGATAAAGATGCTTTCCAGAACCTCCTTTCCCTGTACTACAGCAAACGCGGCTGGAACGAGGACGGCCTGCCGCCGGACGATACAGAGAAGAAGTTTGAGGACTGAAACACAATATATGTAAAGTCATTGCGAGGAGTCCCGATTCCATCGGGATGACGAAGCAATCTCTATTGACATCTGTCCCGGATTGCTTCGCTTCGCTCGCAATGACAGGTGAATGAAAGATGAAGCATTCCGTTTTAAAATGGGAACTCATCGGTATTGCCGTTATCTCGGTAGTGGGTTCGGCGCTGCATTTTCTCTTCGAACTGTCCGGTGAGTGGCCGCCGGTGGGCGTTATCGCCGCCGTGAACGAGAGTGTCTTCGAACACCTCAAGCTCACCTTCTGGCCAACGGTAGTCTATGCCGCCGCCACTTATGCATTATTAAGAAAGTCTGCGAAAAACTTTATTATAGCCAAGACTGTTGCCGTGTACGTCATGCCGGTGACGATAATCGTCCTCTTCTACGGCTACACGACGCTTACCGGAATCGAAAGCGTTATCATCGATATTCTGATTTTCATCGTGGCCGTGGCCGTCGGCCAGCTTGTCAGCTACCGCATGCTGATTATGGAACAACTGCCGCAATGGCTTAAGTGGCTGTCAATGGTTTTCCTGGTAATTCTCGCCGTGATATACGGCCTGTTCACCTTCTACCCTCCCCACGTTGACTTCTTCATGGATTCTGCTACCGGCTCTTACGGGATACCGCAATAGTATTTTTTTCGTTAAAATTTTTCTTTTTACCTCACCCCGTCTTAGCCTCTCCCCCTTAATCCCCCTCTCCGACCTGTTTCTCTGTGCCAATGGTTACATCTAACCGGTCAGAGAGGGGGAGAGGTTTTGAGAGGGGGGCTTCGCCCCCCTCTCTCTTATACTCCCCTCTCCAGCCAATATGAGCTCTGGTTTAGAAAAATACTTCTGGCTGGAGAGGGGTAAGGGGTGAGGTAAGACTATCAACCAAATGCAAATAGAACCCTATTATAAGGATATTTACTGGAATACCGCTTTGGTGTATAATCATGCCGATATACCTGAATAGTCCCTTAACGGAGGCTGGTACAATGGAGTTATCGCCGGAAGAAAGACAGAGAATCTACGAAGAAGAGAAAGCAAGAATCGAGGCCAGGGAACAATTAGAGCGGGAGAAGCGGAGAATACCACAGGAAACCAGCGTAAACATGGAACCGAATGTGGCCGGGCTGCTCTGCTACGTCGGCGCGTGGATAACCGGCATCATATTCTTCATCCTGGAGCAGAAAAACAACTGGGTCCGCTTCCACGCCGCACAGTCTATCGTCGTTTTCGGCACCCTGTTCGTCGCCGGCATGATTCTCGGCTGGATACCCTTTATCGGCCCGGTATTTTCCAGCATCATCGGCATTATCGGGCTCGTCTTCTGGATAATCCTCATGGTCAAAGCCTACAACGGGGAGCGGTACAAGGTTGCCTGGGCGGGTGACATCGCCGAGAGGATGGTCACCCCGTCAGGCACCATTCCCGACTATCAAAAGCCCCCGGCACCCCCGGAAACGAAAGAGGCGCCACCACCTCCTCCTCCGTATCACCCCGCCGATTTAGACGAACGAATCGAAAAGAAAGTAGGCGACTTTTTTAAAAACAGGAGAGAGGGCAGGGTTACGGCATCGGCCTTCGTCATCGCCTGGAGCATCATCCTGCTGGTCTTCTTTAACTTCTTTTCCCAGTATGTCGCCTACTATAATGCCAGCACGGTAGGCGGTGTGGTCACCTGGACGAGGCACCCGTTCTTTACCAGCGAAATCGACTTGTGGCTGCCGATTCTGACGACCACCCTGGTGATATCCATCATCGGGCATATCGTTCTGATTATCGTGGACAGGAAGATACTCCGGCAGGCGATTCACATCATCATCGACGGGTTCGGTCTGGCCACGGTGGTTACCCTGCTCACCGTTTTTCCTTTCGACTTCGATGTCATACCCAACTCGGTGGCCGCCAC
>DATLAD010000084.1:0-4032 GCA_035527575.1 Dehalococcoidales bacterium | reverse complement strand
CTGCTGATGGCATCGACAAGGAGCAGCTTGCCGGCGTCTTTAACGACCTTGCTGATAGCGCCGAGGTCATTGGTGACGCCGGTGGAGGTCTCGTTATGGGTCACCAGCACCGCTTTAATGCCCGGGTTGGCCTTGATAGCTTTAGCGACAGCTTCCGGGTCGGCGGCCTTGCCCCACTCGAAATTGAGGGAGATTACATCGGCGCCGAACATCTTAGCGATATTCGCCCAGCGGTCGCCGAACACGCCGATGGAAACCGACAGTATTTTATCCCCCGGCGACAGCATGTTGACGACGGCGGCTTCCAGGCCGCCGGTGCCGGAGCCGGTGAGTATATACAAATCGTTCTTGGTCTGGAAGACCTGCTTCAACTCTTCGGTAATCTCAAGGTGCATCTTCTTATACTCCGGCCCGCGATGGTTAATCATGGGCCAGCCCATCGCCTGCAGGACTTCCGGCGGGCAGGGGGTCGGTCCAGGGATACGCAACTGTGTCATTTGTGTCTCCTCTATGCTATTTATCGGTATCGTTTATTCTTATAAAACGGCGTTTTCCTACTTTTATAATACTTCCATGCTGGTAAGGTGCTTCATTATCAGTGATTTTCTCGCCATCAATGCTCACTGCACCCTGTATAATAAGTCGACTTGCTTCGCCAGTGCTACTCGTAACTTGAAACTTGGAAAGTAATTTGTTTATAGGAAGATATTCATTTTTTAGAGATAAACGTATCTCCTGTATCTCATTCGGCGCTTCCTTTTTCTGCACGACCCTTTCAAAATGCTTTTCAGCCTCGTCGGCTTCCTGGCGACTATAAAGCTGGGTGATGATATCTCCGGCCAGGCGCTTTTTTAGCGTCATGGGGTTAACGCCGTTATCAAGCTGACTCTTGAACTCCTTGAGCTCCTCGTCGGGGACATCGGTCAGCAATTCGAAGTACGTCAGGATATAGTCGTCACGGATGGACATAGTTTTGCCATAGATATTTTCCGGCGGCTCGGCCACGCCGATATAGTTACCCAGGCTCTTGCTCATTTTCTGTACGCCGTCCGTACCCACCAGCATCGGCGTCATGAAGCATTGCTGCGGTTGCTGCCCCATCATGGACTGAAGCTCCCGGCCGACCAGAAAGTTGAACTTCTGGTCGGTGCCGCCGCACTCGACGTCGGACTGTATGGCCACCGAGTCGTAGGCCTGCATCAGCGGGTAGAGCAACTCCGTTATGGCAATCGGCCGTCCCTCGTTATACCTTTTATTGAAATCATCCCTGGCCAGAAACTGGGCCACGGTGAACTTGCCGGTCAGGCGGATGACATCGGCGAGGTCGAACTTGCCGAACCACTCGCTCTGCCACCTGACCTCGGTTTTAGATTTGTCGACAATCTTAAAGAACTGTTTCAGATAGGTCTCGGCATTAGCCTTCACCTGCTCCGCGGAAAGCATGGGGCGGGTAACCGATGCCCCGCTCGGGTCGCCAATCTGCGCCGTCCAGTCGCCGACGATCAGCACCACCTGATGCCCGAGTTCCTGGAACTGGCGCATTTTTCTCAACATGACCATGTGTCCCAGGTGAATATCGGGGGCGCTGGGGTCAAGGCCCTCCTTCAGCCTTATCTTCTTGCCGGACTGGAGCAGCCTGACCATCTCTTCTTCGACAATGATTTCAGCCACCGCCCGCCTGAGCAGATGGTTGAAATTATCAGGAATTGCGGATTTGCCTGCGGTTCCCATGATTAATTCACACCTGTAGATTCAAGGATATTCTTGCCCTGCCGGACGTCCTCGGCCACCTGCTTTTTCAACTCATCCACATTTTTGAACTTCTTCTCGTCACGGAGGCGGGCAACGAAGTCAACCGTAAGTTCATGTCCGTAAAGGTCGCCGCTGTAGTCGAGAAGGTAAGCCTCGATAGTACGTTCAGAAACGCCGAAAGTGGGGTCCTTGCCGACATTGGTCATTGTCTGGTATATTTTACCGTTAATATGCGCCAGGCCGGCATAAACGCCATCCGGAGGCAGCGCCTGCCCGGAATTTACGTCCAGATTGGCGGTAGGGAACCCCAGGCCTTCTCCCCGGCCAGCCCCGGTAACCACCCTGCCGTGCAGGCTGAAGTAACGGCCGGTCAGCATGCGGACCTTCTCCATATTACCCTCAGCCATGGCTTTCCTGATGGTGGTGCTGCTGACAACCTCGCCGTTAATCTCCATCGGCGGCACCACGGTGACGCTGAAGTCCATTTCCTTCCCAAGCTGACGGAGGGTACCGGTATCGCCTTCCCTTCCTTTACCCAGGGCAAAGTCCGAGCCGATTACCATCCCGCGCATTTTAAGGTGTTTTTGTAACAGACCGATAAACCGTCGGGCATCCAGACGGGCCAGGTCTTTCGTGAAAGATAAAGGCACGATGATATCGACACCCTCGTTCTGGAGAAGCCTTACCCTCGTTTTGATATCGGTCAAAAAGGGCAATTGTTTCTTTGATGAAAGCAAGTCCTCAGGGTGCTGGCGGAAAGTCACCACACCGGAAAGCAGGCCCTTCTCTCCGGCCTGCCTCAGCAACTCTGAAATCAGGTGCTTATGGCCCAGGTGCACTCCGTCGAAAACGCCAACGGTCAGCAGGGTATCTCTCTCGGGTGAAAAGCTAGCTAACTCTTCCTCAACCAGCACGCCTTCTTCTCCTGTAGCTGGAAATAGACTGATTTATTTTATTATACTATATAATCCCATCCGGGCGCATTCGTTAATATCGATATTTTGAGTAAAGATTACGCCGGAAGGAAAGCCTCGATTAACCGAACCGGTAGAAAACCAGACCGGCCGGTATCTTCGGATAGAAGTAGGTCGATTTCCGGGGCATACGGTCGCCGCTATCGGCGATAGCCTTGATAATCTCCGGTTTTACGGGGTTCACGATGACAGCCAGCTGATATTCCTGCTCTGCGACCCTTTTAACTGCCTCAAGGGTGTCATTGGTATAGTCGAGAAACGCCCCGACCTTATCATGGGTAAGCTCGAGAAGTTCCTCCAGTATGACATGGTCGACAATACTTACGTCCAGCCTCTGATAAATCTCCGAGTGAAAGTAAGGTATCATCGGGCCGACGGTACTGAAATCGCGTAACCTGAGCAATAATAGCTGCCCTTTGCTCAGGCCGTACAGGACCAGCTTTACCACGCCCGCATCTTCAGACAGGAGTCCGTTAATTTGCGACAATATATCGGTTTTATTTAACGGTGCCTCCTCGACAGCGAAAAACGTTTTAAGACCGGCCGTCAAGCCGTCAAGCGCCGATTGGGGTAAGCCTCTCACCAGGCGGTGCGCCGGCAGGATAACGAGGCCGGGGTCGGCAAAATCCACCAGCGTCATCATCACGAAATCGAACGGCTCCTCTTCCACCCCTGATAAAGAAGTGGTGCGCCTCTCCCGCTGATAAGACAGGGCGCTTTCATAGCGGTGATGGCCATCGGCGATGTAGAGAGGCCGGCCGGCCAGGCGGTCGCTTACCTGCCCGATTGTTCCCATATCCGTGACCGCCCACAATCGATGGCTTTCTCCGTTACCGATATCGGCGCTGAGCATGGGCTTTCCGGCGGTCTGCTTGTCCAGCAACGATGATATCTGCCCTTCCCTGTCCTCGTAGAGCGCCATGATGGGGCTGGTATCGGCCTGGAGCGCCCATAAAAGGCTCAACCGGTCGCCTTTAGGTTTGGACAGGGTGCCCTCATGAGGGCGGACAATCATCCTGTCCCACTCTTCCAGCCTGACCAGACAGCTGATGCTGCGGCGGCGGTACTTTTTGCCCTGGTGCGTGAAATGGTGGTCGGCGACATAGATTGCCGGATTATTTTCGATTTGCAGGACTCCCTGTTCCAGCCATTTCTCTATGGTCGCCGCGGCTCTGGTATACCTGTTATCCGCGTCTTTATCCTGCGGCAGATCCCGTCCGTATTCAACGCGCACGAAATTACGGTCGCTGCGTTGATAGAGCTCCTGCTGCATCTGGGGGGTAATGATATCGTAGGGAGGACAGAG
>DATLAD010000083.1:0-15714 GCA_035527575.1 Dehalococcoidales bacterium | reverse complement strand
CGTGGTGAAGTAATGTACGTACAAGGGTGTTTAAGAGGGGCGAAGCCCCTCTTCTAAAATTTTCCCTCTCTCCTTTGAAGGAGAGAGGGCAGGGGGTGAGGTAGAAATACTATGAAAATAGCATTTATCGGCGGCGGCAATTTGGGGGAGGCGATGGTGACGGCGGTTCTGGATAAGAAGCTGGCTATGCCGGACGGTATCTGTGTCAGCGATGTCAGCCAGACGCGCCGTGAATATCTCAAGAAACAGTACGACGTGGCGGTAGCAGAAAGCAACCGCGAAGCCGTGGACGGTAAGGATATCGTTGTTCTGGCGGTCAAGCCGCAAAATCTGGCCGAGGTCCTGGCCGATTTGAAAGGTAGCCTCAAACCCGACCTGCTTGTACTATCAATAGTTGCCGGGGTAAAAATCGATAACATATCTCAGGGACTGGGGCACCATCGCGTGGTGCGTTGCATGCCCAATACGCCCGCCCAGGTAGGCTTTGGCATGAGCGCCTGGACGGCTACCGAAGAAGTAACCGAAGAGCAGAAAGGACAGTCGCGGGCTATCCTCGGCGCCATGGGCCGGGAGATATTTTTCGATAGTGAGAAGTACATCGATATGGTCACGGCGGTCAGCGGCAGCGGTCCGGCCTATGTCTTCCTTCTGGCCGAGTCACTCATTGACGCGGCCGTAAATATAGGTCTCCCGCGGAAGGAAGCCGAAGAACTGGTCTCGCAGACAATACTCGGCTCGGCCTACCTGATGCAGAAGTCCGGTAAGCCCCCCGCCGAACTGCGCCGGAACGTTACCTCGCGGGGCGGCACCACGGAGCGCGCTTTGCAGGTCTTTGAAGAGGGCGGTTTTATAAAACTCGTCGAAGATGCGGTAAAAGCGGCGTACCGGCGGGCTAAGGAACTCGGAGGCTAGCGGTTTTCGACAGGTTGGCCGCCGGTTAATGTCATAATTACCCCATGAATTTTTATAAAATTTCCTGAAATTCACATAGTTCAGTATTGACAAAACATATTATATATATTATAATATGTAAAAATCATTATGGAGACTGGTATGTTGAGTAATTTAAGGGATGGAGAGCGAAGTTTCGTGGAAGATGTGGGCGTCGTCTTCGAAAAAACCGGTCTTCCCCGCATGGCCGGCCGAATGTTCGGGTGGCTCCTTATCTCCGACCCGCCTTATCAGTCGCCGGCTGAGCTGGCCGATGTCCTGATGGCCAGTAAGGGGTCTATCAGCACCACGGTAAGACTGCTCGCGCAGGTAGGGTTGATTGAACGGCACATCATACCCGGTGAAAGGCATGACCATTTCAGGGTGAGTGAAGATGCCTTGCAGAAGACAATTCGGCATGGAATCGAAGATGAAATCAAGATGTTCCGACACCTTGCCGAAAACGGCCTGAAATTAATGAAGGATGAGCCTTCCATACGCAAGGAGTGGCTGGAACAAATGCGTGACCGGTATGCTTTTCTGGATAAGGCATTCCCGAAGTTGATGGAACGCTACGAGAAGAGAAGCGCGAAACTTCAGTTAAAATTGTTACTAAAGAAAAAGTAATAATACATTACATATCAGGAATCTCGGAGGAATTCAATGAAAAGGAAACTGATTGTTGGTCTCGTTTTAACTGTGACTTTACTGGCCCTGCTGGGGACGACCGCCTGTGACTCCCTGGGAGGCGGTCGGGACGAGGTCAGTCAGCAGCAGGTTAAAGTGACGCGTGGCGATTTAACACTCAGCGTTACCGGCAACGGGAAAATAGAGACCGCGCGTGAGGCAAGGCTGACCTTCGGCAGCGCCGGCAAGGTAGCCCGGATAATGGTAGAGGAGGGCGGCCGTGTCAAGACAGGTGATGTGCTGGCCAGTCTTGATACCAGCACTCTGGAGCTCGCCGTAAACCAGGCGCGGATGGCCTTGACGCAGGCGGAAGTGGCGCTGACACAGGCACAACTCGCGAGGCAGACGGCCGAATACAATCTGGAAAACACGCGGAATTCGGGGGACTCCTTGAAGCTGGCCATGCTCAATGCCCGGATAGCTCTGGATACGGCGCAGAATAATCTGGCCGCCGGCATCTCCGCCGTCGATTTCAACGCGATACAGATGGAACTGAATAAAGCCAAAGCCTGGTATGACTATGTTAACGACACGTTGAGATTAACCGTAAATGTTGATACCTGGTTGATGGCGGTTCAGAGTGCTCAGGAGAGGCTGGATACAGCCCAGACAAATTACGATAATGCACTGGTCGGATACGACTCCCGGCAGGTCAACCTCAAGAAGAAGCAGGTAGAGGCTGCGGAGATATCCGTGGCCCTGGCGCAGAAAAATATTGACGACCTTGAAAAGGCCGTAGCCCTCCAGGAGCTGCAATCGGCCTCAGCCGAGCAGACCGTAAAGCAGGCCCAGCAGGCGGTGGATTTAGCCCGGCAGTCTCTGGCCGATGCTCAGAGGCAGCTTTCCGAGGCAGCCATCACCGCCCCCTTTGACGGAGTGGTGGCTATGGTCATGGCCGAGGAGGGCGATATTATTCCGTCGCCGTCCATGGCTCCCAAGACGGTTATTCACATGATTAACCCCGACTATGTGGAGCTGGTGATTGAAGTGGATGAGATAGGCATACCGCTGGTAAAGCTGGGGCAGGAAGCTGCCGTCACCGTGGATGCTTTGCCTGACAGCGAATTCAAAGGCATCGTGATGGCCGTCTACCCCGTGCCTGTGGAGGTCGGGGGTGTTGTCCTGTATCAGGTCAAGATAAGCCTCGACACTTCGGAGGACTCCGGAATCAAGGTTGGTATGAGCGCTTCCGCCGATATTGTGGCGGAAAAGCATGAAAACGTCCTCATCGTACCGAGCCGGGCCATCAGCAAGAACGACCAGGGTCAAACGATTGTTAAGGTTATGGCTGGTAATCAGGCTCAGGAGAGAGTAGTGGTCGTCGGCCTCGATGACGGACTGCGGGCCGAGATTGTCAGCGGACTGAACCAGGGTGAGACGGTGGTGGTGGAGGTCAAGGTAAAGTCGCTATCAGGGATGAGCCTTTTCTAATCAATAATAACGGGAAGTGTCAGCCATGTCGCAGAATAATGGCATGATTCAACTGGAAAATATTACCAAGATTTACCACATGGGCAATGTCGAAGTCCCCGCTCTAAGGGGGGTGACTTTAAACATCGCCCCGGGCGAGATGTTGGCGCTTATCGGCGCCTCCGGCTCGGGGAAATCCACCCTGATGAATATCATAGGGTTCCTGGATAAGCCCACCGATGGTAGATATCTCCTCGAGGGGGTTGATGTCAGCCAGCTCAATGACAACAAGCTGGCCGAGATGAGAAACAAGAAGATAGGGTTTGTCTTTCAGACTTACAACCTCTTGCCGCGGACTGCCGCCATAGCGAATGTGGAACTGCCGCTCATTTACGGCGGCGCCGGGCAGAAGCGCAAGCGGGCGATGGAGGCGCTGGAGCGTGTCGGCCTGAAAGCGCGTGCCGCTCATAGACCTTCGGAGCTTTCGGGCGGCGAGCAGCAGCGTGTGGCCATTGCCCGGGCGCTGGTGAATGACCCGTCTATTATCCTGGCGGATGAGCCTACCGGCAACCTTGACAGCAATGCTACGGCCGAGATTATTTCTATATTTTGCCGGCTTAACCGGGAAGGCATTACCATCGTCCTGGTGACGCATGAGCCGGATGTCGCGGCGAAGGCAAAACGCATCGTGCGGCTGCTGGATGGAAAGATTATTGAGGATAAGAAAGTCGACCCGGCGGCCTGTGACTAATCAGTACAATCGAGGAGATGAATCGTGAAGTGGATTGAGTCCTTTATTATAGCTCTGAGGTCGCTGTCGTCCAATAAGCTCCGCTCCTCGCTGACCATGCTGGGGGTTATCATCGGCGTCGGCTCCGTCATCACCCTGATGTCTGTGGGCAGGGGAGCGGAGAAATCTATTACTTCCACCCTGGAAGGCATGGGCACCAACCTCATTTATATAGTATCGCAGACACCCGGCGTACAGGGGCTGGCTGCCATGGGAATGGCCAGTCAGAGCCTCACTATCAGTGATGCCGAGGCTATCGCCGAACGCGTTCCCTCGGTCGTAGCCGTAGCCCCGGTAACGGAAAACTATGCCGAGGTGGCTGCCGGCGATGAGAGCGCCGCGGCTTTCATCGAGGCCACGACACCGGAATACGAGCAGGTATTGAATTACCCGACGGAATACGGGCAGTTTATCAGCGCGCGGAATGTGGCCTCCAGGGATATGGTCACCGTGCTGGGGTCCAAGGTGGCCAGCGACCTTTTTGGCGATGAAGACGCGGTGGGGAAAAAGGTGAAGATTAACGGACGCCAGTTCAACGTTATCGGGGTGCTGGCGCCTAAGGGCGGGCAGATGATGGGTATCAGCATGGATGCCATCATCGTGGTGCCTATAACAACCTACCAGGCGAGACTTTTCCCGGGCCAAACAGTGCGTGGTGAAGATGCCGTACAGCAGATTGCCGTCCAGATAGAAAGCACTGACGTCGCCGATATGGTTTCGGCGGATATCACGGAGCTGTTAACGCAGCGTCACCGCATTACCGAGGAAGGCAAGGAAGACTTCCTCATCATGACTCAGGAGCAGATGATGGGTATGATACAACAGGTGACCGGACTGCTTACCATATTACTGGGTGCTATCGCCAGCATTTCGCTGCTGGTCGGCAGTATCGGCATTATGAATATCATGCTTGTTTCCGTGACCGAGCGCACGCGGGAGATAGGCATCCGCAAGGCGGTCGGCGCCAAGCGGCGGGATATCCTGCTCCAGTTCCTGCTGGAGGCCGCCATGCTTAGTTTGTCCGGCGGCGCCGTGGGCATCATCGGGGGTTGGGTGGTGTCGTGGCTGATTTCCACCTTTTCGGCGGCGGCCGGCATTACTATCAACGCCCTGGTATCATGGGATATCGTCGTTCTGGCCATATCGGTCTCGGTGTTCATCGGGCTTATTTCCGGTATCTACCCTGCCATGAGGGCTGCCAGGCTGAACCCTATTGACGCCCTGCACTACGAGTAGTAGAATATAACAAACTCAGGAGTAGGATTAATCAGGCGGATATGAACTGGCTGGATATCGTCATTCTGATACTCATCGTGGTTCCGACGGTCATCGGACTTAAAATCGGAATTATCAAGGTCCTTTTTACCATCGTCGGGATGATTGTCGGCGTGATCCTGGCGGGCCGGTTCTCGGAATCGTTAGGCGGGGCGCTGACTTTTATTTCCGACCCCGGCTGGGCCAGAATAGCCGCTTTTGCCATCATTCTGATAGCGGTGATGATAATCGCCTCGGTCCTGGCCGCAGTGCTGAAAAAGATTACTTCGGCGGTGCTGCTGGGTTGGGTGAACCGTCTGGGCGGCGCCGTCCTCGGTTTTGTGCTGGGCGCCATTTTTTGCGGTGCGTTGCTGACCATGTGGGTGAGCTTTCTGGGTATCGGCGACACCGTGTCCGATTCCGCTCTGGCGCGCTTTCTGCTGGACAGCTTTCCGTTTGTGCTGGCATTATTGCCCGCCGAGTTCGACTCGGTGCGCTCTTTCTTCCAGTAAAAAGAGGCCGATAAAACGCCGTTGTGTCCTCTTACCTTCACTAAAATGCCGTGAGAAAAAGACAAGCAGGCCTCACCTTGTTATCACCAAACAGGCAGGCTTTGTTATCGATTTGGTCACGGCGGGCAATCGCCGCTTTCGCTGTATAGTACGCTGAAATACAGCTGGTATGGAGCCACTTTTGCTTATCCGGATGCCGCTCTATTTTCTAGGGTGGTCCGGGTCGGGCACGCAGGAATCAACCGGGCAGATTTCTGCGCATTTTGACGAATCATAATGCCCTACGCACTCAACACACTTATTGGGGTCGATTATATAAGACGTATCTCCCTCGCTGATGGCATTTACCGGGCACTCCGGCTCACAGGCCCCGCAGCTAATGCACTCGTCTGTAATCTTGTACGCCATTCAATTTACCTCCTGAGTCTTTCCCTGAAAGATTCTTCTTGATGAGTATCATTTTATGAACTGGGTCTATTCTTTGCTGACCCCCTTGTTTCTAAGAGCTTCGGCCACATGCTTGGGAACGAGGCCGTTGATATTGCCTCCCAGGCTGGCGACCTCCTTCATCAGGCTGGAACTGAGGAACTGGTACTCCTGGCTGGCCATGAAGCAGACAAGCTCCAGCTCCGGGTAGAGCTTCCTGTTCAACATGGCCATTTCAAATTCCCTCTCATAATCGGCGCTCATTCTCAGGCCGCGCACCAGGACCTGGGCTTTGACCTGCTTGGCGAAGTCCACGGTTATGTTATCGTATGGCATTACCTCGATTTTAGGTAAATGTGCTACCGCGCGCCTGGCCAGGTCCACCCGCTCCTCGAGGGAGAAAGTAAGGCGTTTATCCGGCGTGGCAAAGATGCCGATGATTATTTTATCAAAAAGCCTGGAAGCCCTGGTAGCAATGTCGATATGACCGTTGGTTATGGGGTCAAAGCTACCCGGGTAGAGAGCGATAATCAAAGCTTGGCCTCCTTCCGGTATATTGAAATGCAGCTGTCACCGTGGCGGTGCTCTTTTACGAGGTTTATGGTGGCATAGCTCGGACTGAGGGGTAAACGGGGGGAATGGGTCACTACTACCGTTGTCTCTGTGCCGACCAGTCTGGAGGTTGCCAGTTGTGTGATGAAATTGCCTATAGACGCATTAGCATAGGGTGGGTCCATCAATATAATGTTGTACTCCTTATCAAGAAAGGAAAGTGCCTTGACGACATCGCAGCAGTAAACACGGGCCTGTGCTGACAATTTCGTCTTTTCCAGATTTTCCTTAATTATACCACAACACCTTGGCTCGTTTTCAACAAAGTCCACCCAGCCGGCGCCGCGGCTGAGAGCCTCTATACCCAGGGCACCGCTGCCGGAAAACAGGTCAAGCACCTGTGACCAGTCGCCGGCCATATTTTCCAGAATGGAAAAGATGGCGCCGCGCACCAGGTCTGTTGCCGGACGGGTTGTCGTTCCTTTCGGGAACTTCAGTCGGTGTCCTTTTGCTTTGCCTGTAATAACTCGCATATAGAGAAGAATACATCAGTATTGAGGCCTGTAATAAGTAATCAAATCACCAAGTAATAGAATAACCAGATAATACGGAATTTGTCAACAGAGGGGGATTAAGGAGGAGAGGCTAAGACGGGGTGAGGTTAAGAAAAATAGGGGAGGGGACAAGGGGTATATTGATAAAGTTGTTAAAACCGGAAGGCTGCGGGCGGTACACGCCCGCAGCCACTTTTATCATACCGAGCATCGTATGCTCATTCTTGTCCCCGCTACCACTGATTATTCAACGTCAGATTATGTTCTCAGCAATCTTTACTGAAAGTGGCGCGTTTTTACCGGTTCCACCGTTGCTTCGCTCGGAGTCATGGTATGGCGCCGGTGACTGAATAACGGGCGGCGCAGGAAGGAAGGCATATCGAGTTCATCTTCAGACTTCATGTTTCTGAGCAGCTTGGTGATCTCGTCTTCCTCTCCGTTTTTGCCCATGCCCAGCTTGGCATGGAATCCGGTGGCAATCAGAGTAATCCTGACTTCATTCTCCATGGACGGGTCATTGGCGACACCGAAAATGATGTTGGCATCGGGGTCTACGGCCTGCTTGATGACATCGGCAGCCTGGTTCACCTCGAAAAGGGCAAGGTTATTGCCGCCGACAACGTTGAACAGCACAGCCTTGGAGCCCTCGATGGCAACATCCAGCAGCGGGCTGGCCAGCGCTTCTTTGGCGGCATCGATAGCCCGGTTCTGCCCGGAACCTCTACCGATGGACATCCAGGCCGGGCCGGCGTCTTTCATGATTGCCTTGACATCGGCAAAGTCAAGGTTAATCATGCCTGGGGTAGTGATAACCTCGGCGATTGCCTGGACGCCGTGCCTCAGCACATCATCGGCCAGTTTGAAGGCGCTGTCCACTCCGGTCTTATGATCGCAGAGCGTCAGCAGGCGGTCGTTGGGGATGATAATCAGGGTATCAACCTTGTCTATAAGGTTATTGATACCCTCTTCCGCCGTTTCCGTGCGGTGAGCGCCCTCGAAGGCGAACGGTTTGGTGACCACGGCTATGGTAAGGGCACCGCTATGCTTGGATATTTCCGCAACGATGGGTGCCGACCCGGTGCCGGTGCCGCCGCCCATGCCGGCGGTGATAAATACCATGTCAGCCCCGGAAACGAGCTCCTTCAGCTCATCGCGGTTTTCCTCGGCAGCTTTCGCCCCTATGACATGGTCGCCGCCTGCACCCAGTCCCTTGGTAAGCTTGGCACCAAGCTGCACGCATATCGGCGCCTCGCAGATTGCCAGAGCCTGAGCATCGGTATTCATGGCGATGAATTCCACGCTCTGAATATTCTCCCTGACCATACGGGTTACGGCGTTGCTGCCGCCACCACCCAGACCAATGACCTTAATCTTAGCTGGATTAGATACAAAACTTGTTCTTGCCATCTCCTCCTCCTTTCACTGGTGCTAAAATGAGTTTCTTTTTGTTATTCACTTTTTTTAACTGAACAGTCTTCTGAACTGGGATGCCATACGGTTCAGGGCACCGCCCAATCCTGACTTCCAGTGCTTCTTACCTTCGTGCTTGGCTCCCCAGAGCAGGAGGCCAACGCTGGTGGAATAGGCCGGGTCTCGAAGCACGTCGGCGATGCCGTGGACATTGGTGGGGGCGCCTACCCTTACCGGGAGCCTGAGAATATCGCGCCCCAGAGAAGCGATACCGGAAAGGTTGGAAGTGCCGCCCGTGAGCACCAGTCCGGCCGGGACCAGCGCTTCATAGTCCGAGTTTGGCATTTCCAGGAGGATAAGCTTCAAGATTTCCTCGACTCTGGCCCTGATGATGTCGCATAAGTCCTGGTAGGAGACGCCGTGCCCGTCCTTGGATATGGCCGGCGCGGTATCCGCCTTGCCTTCGTAAACGGGCATGACGCTGCCGTACTTCTTCTTCATCTCCTCGGCGATTTCAAACGGCAGCCCGAGGCCGATGGCGATATCACGGGTAAGCTGATAACCGGCTACCGGCAGGATGGAAGTATGCCAGATGCTGCCATCCCTGAAGACGGCAACGTCTGTCGTTCCGCCGCCGATATCGGCCATTATCACGCCTACCTGCTTCTCATCTTCGGTGAGAATCGCCTCACTGCTGGCCAGAGGTTCGAGGACGAGGTCCTCAATGTCTATCCCGATGCTGCGGATGCACTTTACGAGATTCTGAACGGAGGTTACGGCAGCTGTAATGACGTGTGTTTCCACGTCGAGCCGAAATCCGTGCATGCCTACGGGGTTCTTGACACCCGGCTGGCCATCGACAGCATAGCTGCGGGGGATTACGTGCAGCAGCCTTCTGTCACCGGCAGTTTTTACGCTCTGGGCAGCGTTAAGGACGCGTTTCAGGTCATCGGGGCGCACGACACGGTCGTTGCGCGTGATGGCAACCACGCCGCGGTTATTCATCGAGGCGACATGCCGGCCGGTAACGCCGACATAGGCTGATTCCACTTTGAAGTTGCTGGCCTGTTCCGCTTTTCTCACTGATTCACGAATTGACTCTCTGGCTTCATTGATATTGACCACCAGACCCTTGTGCAGTCCCTTGGATGCGGAGATACCGACACCCACAACCCGGGGGATGCCGCCTTCGCCGACATCCGCCATTATGGTACATATCTTGGTGGTACCAACATCAATAGAAGCAACAACATTTCGTTTTTTCATCTGCCCTCCTTAGTAACTGGATTTTGCTTTCCTTTTTGGTACCCAGTTATTACATATGGGTAACCTCCTTTTCAGGCTTTGCCGTATTTTAAGCCGCTAAAAAGGCCATTCTGATTTTTTCTAATAAAGCCGGCCTTCGCCAGCCCCTGGACTTGGTGATGGTTACGAAGGCATGGTCTTCGGCGGTGGCATAACAATCGTCCTGGATAATAATGCGCTCGGCCGCTCTCAATTTGGCGCTGCGGCTGCGCGGATTAATTTGAATCTCCGTGGTGGTAGGGGTAATAACTTTCCTGTTTATCAGTCTTAAGCGTGGAGTGTGGCCGCAGGTGCAGGTCGGAACTTCCGGAGGGCAGATGCAGCTTCGGGCTTCTTTTTGCATGAACTGCTTGACGATGCGGTCTTCCAGTGAATGATAGGTTATCACAACCAGCCTGCCATCGTACCCGAGCAGGTCAATCGCCTGTCTCAGGGCTACTTCCAGGTGCTCGAGTTCATGGTTGACGGCGATGCGCAGCGCCTGAAAGGTCTTGGTAGCCGGGTGTATCTTACCTCTCCGGCCGATGGCCTTCTCTATCAACAGGGCCAGCTGGCGCGTAGTTTCTATCGGGCGTTCCTTGACAATTAACTGGGCGATGCGGCGACTGTGGCCTTCCTCGCCATACGTTTTGATAAGGTGGGCCAGTCTCGCCTCCGAGGTGGTATTAACGATGTCGGCGGCGGTAATCTTCTGGGAGGGGTTGAGCCGCATATCCAGCGGGGCATCGTGCTGAAAACTGAAACCGCGCCCGTTCCCGTTAAGCTGGAGCGCGGAGAGGCCCAGGTCGAAAAGGATACCGTGTACCGGGAAAAAATCGTATTTAATGCAGATAGACTGCAGATTAACGAAGTTATCGTTTACCAGGAGGGTGGAGTCTTTATAGTGCTGGAGCCTTTCCTTGGCTATTTCTATGGCGTAAGGGTCGGCATCGATGCCCAGCAACTGTCCGCCGGGCGAACTGTGGTCGAGAATAGCAGCGGCATGTCCCCCGCCGCCCAGCGTGCAATCAATATAGCGGCCACCCGGCTGCACGGCCAGTGCCCTGAGCGCCTCTGAGAGTAAAACGGGAGTATGGCTGGAGGCTGACCAGTGTTTTATCATCAGCTATTCTCCAGGCTTTCGATAATCTGCCAGGCCTGTTCCTGGCTTATTCCCTTCTCTTCCTCCCAGAGTATTTTGTTCCATATCTCAAGGTAGGCATTGGCGCCGGCGATGACCACTTCATCGACAATCTCGGCATGCTCGCGTAGCGGCGCCGGTATGGCAACCCGACCCTGATTATCTATCCTGGTGCTGAAGGCCGTGGCGAAGAGGGCGCGGCTCAGCTTTCTCATCTTGCTGCGTGATATCGGGCTATTGGTAAGCGTGCTGGAGAGCTTTCTCCATTCCGGTACGGTGTAGACAGTGATGCATTTTTCGGCCCCGGGTGTCAGCACCAGTCCGTCTTTCAGGGCATTACGGAACTTGGGTGGGAGGGGCACCCTGCCTTTATCATCTATCTTGTAATCAAACTCGCCGTAAAACATAGCTTTAAATTCTTACCACTACTTACCACTATCTACCATATTTCACCATTTTATAACACACTCACCCATATTTGTCAAGTATTTTCAAAGAATTTTTAATAAATTGTGACGAATTCATGAGATTTAAGGTTACCTTAGAGGCCGTTGAAGCTAAAAACGGCCATCAGCAGCTGGTGGGGAAAGGTGGGGAAACCTGTTCGTATACGGGCACTTCCATCGTAAGACTCGGATGTGGTACAATATATCTTGTTTTGTGAGAAGGTATTATGTTGAATATGGCCGTGCTTACTATCAGTGATAAGGGGTCGCAGGGACAGCGCCGGGATTTAAGCGGTCCAGTCATCCGTGATATCCTTTCGCGGATAGGGAGTACTGTAATTAAATATGAAATTATCCCCGACGAGCGGGAGGTTATCGCCGGCAAGCTTATGGAGTGGGCTGATGGGGGTGAGGTGGACGTCATTCTGACCACCGGCGGCACAGGCCTGGCCCGGCGGGACGTTACGCCGGAAGCGACGCTATCGGTGATAGACAGGAGCGTTCCCGGTTTTGCCGAGGCGATGAGAGCCAAGTCCCTGGAAAAAACGCCGATGGCGGTATTAAGCCGGGCCGTGTCAGGGATGCGGGGGCAGTGCCTTATCATCAACCTGCCGGGTAGTCCCAAGGCGGTACAGGAATGCCTTGAGGTAATACTGCCGGCTATTCCTCATGCCGTGGAAATCATTAAGGGAGAGGTGACGGAGCATACTATCGGTATGCCGGGCTAAATCAGGGCGATGCGCATTGATATTCTGACGCTATTTCCGCAGATGTTCGAAGTACCGTTCAGCTTCGGCATTTTCAAGCGGGCTGTTGATAACGGGCTGGTGAGTCTCAATCTGCATGATATACGGGACTACACCCATGATAAGCACCATACCGCGGACGACTATCCCTACGGCGGGGGCGCCGGCATGGTCATGAAACCGGGGCCCATCTTCGAGGCGGTAGAGGCCATTAAAGCCGGCATCGAGGACGAAGGGGTCGAACTGCCTGTCATTCTGCTTACTCCCCAGGGGCGGCTCTTTTCCCAGCAGGTCGCTCAGGAGCTATCGCAGGAGTGCCATCTGGTCTTTATTTGCGGTCACTACGAGGGGGTCGACGAGCGGGTACAGGAGCACCTGGCCACCGACGAAATCAGCATCGGCGATTACGTGCTGACGGGCGGAGAACTACCTGCCATGGTGGTCATCGACGCGGTGCTAAGGCTGCTGCCGGGGGTGCTCGGCTCGGAAGAATCGCCCCTGGAAGATTCGCATGCCGGCGGTCTGCTGGAATACCCCCAGTACACCCGCCCGGCCGACTTTCGCGGGTGGAAGGTGCCGGAGGTTTTACTTTCCGGGAACCACGCCCGGATTGCCAAGTGGCGCCGGGAGCAAATTATCCGGCGTACGCTGGAGCGCCGCCCGGAGCTTTTAAATAAAGCGTATCTCGGCCTCGAAGATAAACAACTGGTAGAACGCCTGACAACCTCGACGGAACCGGGGTCGCAGGTTAATAAGGATAGGGAGTCTTAACATGGATATTGCATCACTGGTTAATATTAAAAAGAATCCAAAAATTCCTGACATTGCCCCCGGTGACACGGTAAGGGTCAGCGCCAGGATAGTGGAAGCCGGCAAGGAACGCGTCCAGGTGTTTCAGGGCGTGGTCCTCAAGATAAAGCGCGGCGGTACCGGTGCCAGCTTTACGGTAAGGCATGTCGCCTTCGGCATCGGCGTGGAGCGTACCTTCCCGCTGAATTCACCCCTCGTGGAAAAAGTAGAGATAGTACGGCAGGGAAAGGTGCGCCGGTCCCGGCTGTACTACCTGCGTGGTCTCAGCGGCAAGGAAGCCCGCCGCAAGATAAAGCGCGTGGAGAGGAAGTCGCGGCAGGTAGGCGAGGAGTTAATCGAGACCGAGCCGGAAGAAGTCCTTGAACCGGAAGACGTACTGAAGGAAGAACCGGAAGCCGCGGTTGAGGAAAAAGCGGAAGCGGTAGCGGTGGCCGAGGCGAAGCCTGAAGCCGTAGCGGCGGAACCTGCTGAGACAGTGCCAGCCACGGCAGAGGAAGCTGAAGCGGCCCCCGAAGAGTCGACAGCAGAACCCCCGGTCATGGAGAAGGAAGAAGCCGCGGAAACAGCCGCCGGGCCGGCCGAGGAACCGGAGAAAGAGACACCCTGACCCCGGCCGGTAATCGATGCTGGGCATAATCATAGACACCTTCTGGAGTCTGGGATGAGATACGCCGAGGTTAGTGTAAATTCGCCGGCAGCCCAGCGCCGGACTTTCAGCTATGCCATTCCCTCTGAACTGGATGTCCGCGAAGGACAGGCGGTGCTGGTCCCCTTCGGCGAAAGAGTCCTCCAGGGTATCGTCCTGGAACTGGCTCCCGTCCCCGCGGTAGAAGATACCCGCGAGATTCTCGATGTCATCGAGTCGGAGCCGGTTCTTTCTCCATCGCATGTGTCGCTGGCCCGATGGATAAGCGATTACTACCTTTCGCCGCTCTTCGACGCCGTGGCTTTGATGCTGCCGCCGGGCTTCGAGCGGAAAGCGGTCACGTTTGTCAGCGCCGCACAACCCTGCGCCGATATTTCGTCACTCGCTGACGACCATAAGCGGGTTATCGATATATTGTCGGGGCAGGGCAGGGTCGAGATAAAGAAGCTGGAGAAAGCCCTCGGCAAGAAAAAGGCATCGACCGTCGTCTCGCAAATGGTCAGGCAGGGGCTTCTCACCAGGAGCTATGAACTGGGGCCCGTCCGGGTAAAGCCAAAAAAGGAACTTTACATAAGCCTGGCGGCTGATGGCGGCGAAACATCGGACCTGCCGGCCAGGCAGGCGGCCCTTATCGATTTTCTCAGGGAACGCTCGGTGCCGGTATCCTGGGCGGAAGCCCGGCGGAAGACTGGTTCCAGCAAAGCCGCAGCCGATTCTCTCGCAGGAAAAGGGCTGGTGACATTTCAGCAGGTGGAAGTCAGGCGCGAGCCGATTTCCTACGAGCATATTACGCCGTCCCGTCCATTAGATTTGACCGCCCACCAGCAGTCGGCTTTCGAGTCGATTAAATCAGCCTTACATCAGACAGACACCTCGCCAGGCGTGTTTCTTCTCCATGGCGTTACCGGCAGCGGCAAGACCGAGGTGTATTTACAGGCGCTGGCCGAAGCGGTGAAGCTGGGTAAAAAGGGAATCGCACTGGTACCGGAGATTGCCCTGACCCCCCAGACCATCGAGCGTTTTGCCGCCCGCTTTCCCCACCGGGTGGCGGTGCTGCACAGCCGGCTCTCGCTGGGGGAGCAGTATGATGAGTGGCACCGCATTAAGAAAGGGGAGTTCGATGTCGTTATCGGCTCCCGCAGCGCCATCTTCGCCCCGCAGCCGGACCTGGGTCTGATAATCATTGATGAAGAGCACGAGTGGACCTACAAGCAGGACAATTCGCCCCACTACCACGCCCGCGGCGTTGCCCTGAAACTGGCGGAACCGACCGGGGCGGTGGTAGTGCTGGGCAGCGCCACCCCTGATGTCGAGACGTATTATAAAGCGAAAAACGGCGATTTTAAGTTACTGGAGCTGCCGCAGCGCGTCGTCCCCAGCGTAGGGGCGGCCATGCCGCAGGTGGAAGTGGTGGATATGAGGGAAGAACTCAAGGCGGGGAACCGCAGCGTTTTCAGTCGCTCACTGTCGCAGGCGATAAACAAAGCCATCGCCGCGCGGGAGCAGGTGATTCTGTTTCTCAACCGGCGTGGCGGCGCCACCTTTATTCAGTGTCGGCGGTGCGGTTTCGTCTTGCGCTGCCGGCGCTGCGAGGTGCCGCTCGCTCACCATATCGCCGGTGATGTCCTGACCTGCCACCAGTGCGGCTACAAAGCGCCGGTGCCCCAGGCCTGTCCCAACTGCTCCAGCCGCCAGCTTAAGTTTTTAGGCATCGGCACGCAGAAGCTGGAGCAGGAAGCGCGCTATACCTTCCCCCGCGCCCGTCAGATACGCTGGGACAGCGACGCCACCACCGGCAAGTCATCTAACGAAGCTATTTTACAAAGATTCCGCAATAAAGAGGCGGAAATTCTCATCGGCACGCAGATGGTGGCCAAGGGACATGACATACCCTCGGTAACGCTGGTGGGAGTGGTCAGCGCCGATACCAGCCTGAATCTGCCCGATTTCCGCTCCGGCGAGAGGACGTTCCAGTTGCTGAGTCAGGTCGCCGGCAGGGCAGGGCGCGGGCCGTCGGGGGGCAGGGTTATCGTTCAGACCTTCTCCCCGGATAACTATGCCATACGGGCGGCGGCTCAACACGACTACGCCTCTTTCTACGAGCAGGAGATTGCCT
>DATLAD010000082.1:0-6122 GCA_035527575.1 Dehalococcoidales bacterium | reverse complement strand
GGCCTCAGGGCTGCGATTTGATAGAGTAATAGCTGGAGGTGAACAGGAAAAATGAAAGCACTGGTCATTGACATCAACAAGTGCAACGGGTGTTACAACTGCCAGATAGCCTGCAAGGACGAGCATGTAGGGAACGACTGGAGTCCCATCGCCAAACCTCAGCCGGATACCGGCCAGTTCTGGATGAAGGTCACGGACGTGGTGCAGGGGAGTGTACCCAAGGTAAGGGTAAGGTACATGCACGACATCTGCCAGCACTGTGAGGAAGCGCCGTGTATACCTGCCTGCAAAACGGGGGCTATCTACAAGAGGGAAGATGGGATAGTGATCATCGACCCGGAGAAGTGCACCGGGGCGAGGAACTGTATCGACGCCTGTCCGTACGATGTCATCTACTTCAACAGTGACCTCAATATAGCGCAGAAGTGCACGATGTGCGCGCACTTACTTGATGACGGGTGGAAGGTGCCGAGGTGTGTAGATGCCTGTCCCACGGATGCCTTGAGGTTTGGGGAGGAAGAAGAGCTCAAGGAGTACATCAAGCAGGCTGAGGTGCTGCACCCCGAATACAAGGCCAAGCCCAGGGTATACTATATCGGGCTGCTCGACAGGTATTTCGTTGCCGGGGCGGTATACGACCCTGAGGAAGACGAATGTCTTGAGGGAGCCGCGGTCACGCTTACTGATGCCAAGGGGAAGAAGGCAGGGACGTTAAAGACGGACAATTTTGGTGACTTCTGGTTTGAGAGGCAGGAGCCGGGGAAATACTCATTGTTGGTAGAGAAGGCCGGGTATCTCTCCCGTAAGATAGAAAATATTGACGCCAGCAAAGACGTGAACGTGGGAGACATTGAGCTTTACAAGAAAACGTAGTCTTAACGATATTTTTTGAAAATACGCTTAGGGGTGAGATATGCCGGATAAAGAAAAAACTATCGTAAAAGGGCTTTCCTTCGGCGGCGTTACCGAAGATGCCAATGCCGCCATGGTTGATGTTAAAAACGGCAAAATAGTCAGAATCAGGCCGTTGCACTTCGACTGGAAGTACAAGCCTGAGCAATTCAGGCCGTGGAAAATAGAGGCGCGCGGTAAGGTCTTCGAGCCGACGATGAGGACGCTGCTGCCTCCTTTCGCTATAGCTTATAAAAACCGCGTTTACTCTCCGAACAGGACGATGTACCCGCTCAAGAGGGTCGACTGGTACCCCAACGGAGAGAGGAACCCGCAGAACCGGGGCAAGAGCCGTTACGCCAGGATATCCTGGGATGAGGCGACGGATATCATAGCCAGCGAGATAAGGAGGATACAGAAGAAATACGGGCCGACGGCGATACTGGCGCAGGCCGATGGACACGGCGAGACGAAGGTTGTCCACGCCGCCCACGGGTGCTGCCGGAGGCTGCTGGCGCTGATGGGCGGCTATACCTGGCAGGCCAGGAACCCGGATAGCTGGGAGGGGTGGTACTGGGGAGCCAAGCATGTCTGGGGATGCGAGCCGGTGGGTAAGCAGCGCAACAATACCAATATTCTCCCCGATATTGCGGAACATGCCGGGATGATTTTGTTCTGGGGCTGCGACCCGGAAACGACCACCTGGGGGTGGGGAGGGCAGACGGTCAGCCGGTTGTGCTACTGGTTTACGGAGCTAGGCATCAAACAGATATACGTCTGCCCGGACCTGAATTACGGCGCCGCCGTTCACGCCGATAAATGGATTCCCATCCTGCCCAACACGGATGCCGCTTTGCACCTCGCCATAGCTTATTTCTGGATTACCGAAGGTCTCTATGATAAAGAGTATATAGCGACACACGCCGTGGGATTCGATAAATTCGAGGAATACATCCTGGGAAAGGAAGACGGCATTCCCAAGACACCCACCTGGGCGTCGAAAATTACCGGCGTGCCGACGAGGATAATCAAGGCGTTAGCCAGGGAGTGGGCGTCAAAGAGCACTTCAATATCTCATAGCAACGGAGGCCCCGGTATCAGGAGCCCGTACTCCACGGAGCCGGCCAGGCTCGAGGTTTGCCTGCTGGGGATGCAGGGACTGGGCAAACCGGGAGCTCACCAGTTGAGTATGATTGAATGGGGAATCTTCGGGGGGTGGAATCCGCCGAACTGGAAAATCGGCGACGACACCAACCCTATGCCCGGGCCCGTCGTATATCCGAGTGTAGTGGCGGCGAACCGGGGATTTACCGAGGAGGAATCGCCGCAGCAGATTATTCCCAAGCTGCTGATTCACGAAGCCATTCTTAATCCTCCCCTGAGCTGGTACGGCAATACGATGTGCCGGTACCTGGTTGAAGACCAGTTCGTGAAATATAAATACCCCGCCGACGGTTGCGTTGAAATACGCATGATATGGACCGATACGCCTTCGTGGATGTCATGCTGGAACGGCGGCAACAGGATGGCGGATGCCTTCCGGAGCCCGCAGATAGAATTCGTGCTGGCACAGCACCCCTGGATAGAGAACGATTGTGAATTCGCCGACATCATCCTGCCGGCTACCACCAAATTCGAGACGGAAGATATCGGGGTGGATGTGTTCACCGCGGAATTCCGGTCCATTTTCCTCGACCCGAAGTGTGTCGAACCCAGGGGGGAGTCGAAGAGCGACTACGAAATAGTCTGCGCCATCGCCGAGAAGCTGGGTATGCTCGAAGAGTACACCATGGGTGAAACCGAGGCAGGGCTGATAAAGAAGGGTTTTGAAACCTCGGGCGTGCAGGATATGGTAACCTGGAAGGAGTTCAAGGAAAAGGGGTATTACGTCGTCCCGACCAATCCCGACTGGAAGAAAAAAGATGTCGGTATGAGGAAGTTCTACGAAGACCCCGAGAATAATCCCCTGAGGACGCCGTCCGGCAAGCTGGAATACTATTCCCGGAGATTGGCGGAGCATTTCCCCGATGATAAGGAAAGACCGCCCGTCCCCCACTGGATTGAAAAGGGCGAGAGCCACGATGAAAGGCTTTCCGGCGAGAGAGCCAAGAAATACCCTCTGCTCATTGTTTCCAACCATCCGAGATGGCGAGTGCATTCTCAGCACGATGATATGCAGTGGCTGAGGGAAATGGAGACGTGCAAAATCGTGGGGCCGGACGGTTACGCCTACCAGACGATGTGGATTCACCCGTCGGAAGCCGCCAGGAGGGGTATCAAGCACGGGGACGTGGTCAATGTCTATAACGACAGGGGCGGCGTCCTCTGCGGCGCTTATGTGACGGAGAGATTGATGCCCGGCACCGTCTACGTTGACCACGGCGCCAGGTACGACCCGATAGTTCCGGGGAAGCTCGATAGAGGCGGAGCCATCAATACCATTACTCCGCATAAGCCTGTCTCCAAGAACGCCACCGGGATGGCCGTATGCGGATTTCTGGTCGAGGTGGAGCGGGTCAACGTGGATGAAATGAGAAAGCAATATCCCGAGGCATTCAATCGACCCTATAACCGGGCTTCCGGTTTATGCTATGAGCGGATGTTGTACCGGGGTGAATGATAATCCGCTAGATATCCCTGTCTTGAGGTAAGAAATAACGAAAGCCATAACTTTCACGGACATGTGGGGTTATGGCTTTCGACGTTATCTTTGTCTTAATGCCCTACAGCATCACGGTGCCGCCGTCGACGTAGATGACCTGTCCCGAGATGAAATCGGAGTCCGCCGAGGCCAGGAACAGTGCAAGCCCCACCAGGTCTTCCGGCTCTTCTCGTCGAGGAATGGACTGTCCCGAGGTGGCGGTCTTGAAGGATTTATCAGGACCGGACATGTCCAAACTAGCTTCGGTAGCTGTTAATCCCGGGCCGATGGCGTTGACATTGATGTTAGAGGGACCCAGGGCGTGGGCCAGGGCGTGAGTCATCGTGTAAAGCGCTCCCTTGCCGCAGGAATACGGCATAAAGAACGGCGCCCCGGGGACTCTGGCGACGTTGGAGGCGATATTGATTATCTTGCCCTTTTTCTGCTCCATCATGAGGGGGGCAATTGCCTTGCAGACCATCCAGGTTCCCTTGACATTCACGTCGAATATTCGGTCCCATTCCTCCTCCGTCCAGAGGTGCCACGGTTTAGCCCTGATTCCGAACCATATGGCAGCATTATTGACGAGGATATCCGCCCTGCCGTACTTTTCCATGACAGTCTCAGCTATCTTCCGGGTGTCGCTGGCAACAGAGATATCGGCCTTCACGAAGGTGACTTCCCCGCCCCTGGCTTTTATCTCCTTCTCCGTGGCTTCGGCCCTTTCCAGACTCGTAGTAGTAAGTAGTAGTTTAGCCCCTTCATCGGCGAACCTTAAGGCGAAGGCCTTGCCGAGGCCGCGGCTGGCTCCGGTGATGATAGCCACTTTATCCTTGAGTACTTGCGACATGTCTACCTCCTCTTATTTTTCCCGATTCAGACCGCTCGGCTTATTATACAACCTTGTGCTGGTAATTTCGCAAGGTTTGTACCGTCCTTGACAAAGACAACTTTGACCGCCTAAAGTTTTCATGGTAGGTGATACTAATCATAACTACAAGAAGCGAGGTGAAGCATGACCGGTCCGCTGGACGGAATCAGAGTCCTTGACCTGACCCAGGTGTTATTCGGCCCCTTCGCAACGATGCTGCTCAGCGACCTGGGAGCCGAGGTTATAAAAATCGAGAGGCCGGAGGTGGGCGATATCGCCAGGGGCAACGGTCCTGTTGTCAGGGGACAGAGCACTTACTTTCTCAGCCTCAATCGCGGCAAGCAAAGCGTCACGCTGAATTTAGCCACCGAGCGGGGGGTGGAGATATTTCTAAAACTGGTAAAAAGCGCCGATGTTCTGGTGGAGAATTTCAAGCCCGGAACGATGGAAAAACTCGGCCTGGGCTATGAAAGGGTCAGGGAACACAACCCCCGGATTATTTACGTTGCCGGCTCGGGCTTCGGGCAATACGGGCCCTATGCAGGCAAGCCTGCTTTTGACGTCATTGTCCAGGCTATGGGAGGAGTCATGAGCATCACCGGCGAGGAGGGCGGTCCGCCGGTAAGACCGGGCGTATCCTACGGCGACATTACGGCCGGCCTGTTTCTGTGTATCGCCACTCTCGCTGCCTTGCAGGAGCGCCACGCTAGCGGCGAAGGGCAGTTCGTGGACATCAGCATGCTGGACTGCCAGGTAACCGCTCAGGAGAACGCCTTCGTCCGCTATCTCAATACCGGTGAGATACCCCGTGCTCTGGGCACGAGACACCCCGTCATAACACCGTTTCAAGCCTTTCAGACTAAAGACGGCTATATTGCCCTGGCTCTCCGGGGCGGCATCAAGGACCAGTGGCCGCTTTTCTGCGCCGCCATTGACCGCGTCGACATCATTGACGACCCGCGGTTCGAGGACGGCTGGCTGCGTACTCAGAACTACCAAGCGCTTGAGTCGATATTGACAGACGCCATGAAAACCAGGACCACCCGGGAGTGGGTTGAAGAGCTGGAACGAGCAGACATACCCTGCGGTCCGGTGAATAACATTGAGCAGGCGGCGAGCGACCCGCAGATAAAGGCCAGGGGCATGATTATTAATGTCCGGCACCCGGAGGCGGGCAATTTCAGGGTGGTCAATTCACCCTTCAAATTTTCCAGGACACCCTGTAAGGTGGAACGGGCCTCCCCGGACCTGGGGCAGCACACCCAGGATGTCCTGAGCCGGCTGCTGGGGATGTCTCATCAAGAAATCGTACAGCTAAAGGATTCTGGCGTAATTTAGGGTTGGCTGGTAACAATTTCAGCCTGCAACGGTCTTGAGTAGTTTTTTTACGTCTCCTGCCAGCTTATCTAGGTCTTTTTGATTCGGACGCCCCCTGATATCCCCCAGCCTGCCCTTGGTGCTGTTCTCCTCGGAACTATGGAACTCGCCGACGATGTACCATTCCCCGGCCAGGTTGAATCCCAGGTGTTCGAGAAATTGCCCGAGGTATTTGCCCACGGGTATCGCTTCGTTTAGGCCGGTGTGCGGCCCGGAATACGTGGTAAAAACCACTCCGTTTTTACCGGGCACCTGGGGGGAACACAGCTTGATAGCGCCGCGTTCCCGGTAGTAGTTCATTTTTTCTTTGATATATTCCTGGACCGGTGTGGGCGGTTGCCA
>DATLAD010000081.1:0-6086 GCA_035527575.1 Dehalococcoidales bacterium | reverse complement strand
GTATTTGGTGTCTGCCATTGATTTTCTCCCTTCTGATTGCTAAAACTGGACAGGCAAATTCTATGACATCTGCGAGTACATTGCAACAAAAGCGGTTAAAGCAGGGCGGCAGGGCTTTTGGAATTCTTCCTTACATACATTATATAATTAAACTATTAGATATAGTTTTAAGGTGAGGGTGACTCATGAAAATCAGTATTGTTGGAGCTACCGGTAATGTCGGCTCCTGCGCCGCTTTCAGTATTACTGAGCAGAGGCTGGCCGACGAGTTGGTATTGATTGACGACCCCCGGCCGGATATGCTGGCGCTGCATGCTCTGGACCTTAATACCGCCGCCACGGGGCATGACATGCTGGTGCGGGCCGGGCACGCTGAGGACATGCGCGACTCGAATATTGTCGTTATTGCTGCCGGTTCGGCCAAGGTGGTCAAATCCCGGTTGGAGGTACTGCCGGCGAATATACCCATCGTTAAGAGCATTTGCGATGATATTGAGCGGTTTTGCCGAGATGCCGTGGTTATAACCGCCACCAATCCCGTATGCCCCCTTAATTACGGACTATCTATCTGCTCCGGCCTGGACCGCAAGAAAATAATCGGTTACTCCTACAACGACTCGATACGGTTCCGCATGAGGGTGGCCGAAGCTCTCGGCGTCAGGGACAGCCAGGTAGAAGGGATTGTTATCGGCGAGCACGGCAATAGCCAGGTGCTGCTCTTCAGTTCTGTACGTGTGGACGGCAAGCCGGTAACCTTCAGCGAAGAAATGAAGCGGAAACTCCGGCGGCAGGTGCCCGATGGACAAAAAACCCTCGGGGAACTGAGGGAAAAGACGGGGCGTACCGCCGCCTGGACGACGGCCGTAGGGCTGGCCACCGTGTGCCGGGCTATCGTCGAGGATACGGGCGAGACGATTCCCTGCTCGCTGGCGCTGGAAGGTGAGTACGGCTATAGCAAGCTGAGCATGTCCGTCCCGTCTGTTCTGGGTCGTGGGGGCGTGCGTGAAATTATCGAGGTAGAGATGGCCGCCGATGAGCGCGAGGACCTGAAAAAGTCCGTCGGCGTCCTCGAACCCGCCATGCGTTACGTGGAGGAGTTCATCAAGAAGTCCGGTTATAAGACGGCTGAAAAGAAGTAAAACATGCCGTAGCGGGAGGCACAAGTGGACAGCAGAAAAGGATTCGAAAAACTACTGGAACCGGGCTATATCGGCAAGGTGCGCACGCGGAACCGCATAATAAAGGCCGCCAACGGGACATCGTTTATCGAGCCCAGCGGCTACGTCGGCGAGCGGGCGCTGGCCTACTACGAGGCGCTGGCTAAAGGCGGCGTCGGCCTGCTCATCGTCGAGTCCTGCGGCGTGGAATACCCCCTGGGCGTCCAGCACCCGCCGGTGCAGTTTCACCTGGATGACGATAAATATATCCCCAGCTACGCCAGGCTGGTCAAGGTTATCCATAAATACGGCTGTCCGGCCTTTATACAGTTCCAGCATGCCGGACCATGGAACCCCACCGGCCTGCTCCCCAAGCGCGACACGAAAGCCGCCTCGGCGCTGACGCAGGAAGAGTTGCCCGGGCCGGACTTCGCCGTACCCCGGGGACTGAGTCATGACGAGGTGCTGGAGTATATAGATATCTGGGCTAAGGCCGCGGAGAGGGCTGCGAAAGCCGGATTCGACGGCGTGGAGATAAACGGCGGCACCTGTCACCAGATTAATACCTTTTTATCCCGCATTTTCAACAAGCGGGATGACGAGTACGGCTGCCAGACATTAGAGAACCGCTCCCGGTTTATCTGCGACATCGTCCGCGAGATTAAAAAGCGCATCGGGAAGGACTTCGCCGTTACCTGCCTTATCAATATCGCCGAGTACGGCCACGAGAAGGCTACCACCATGGAAGAAGGCGTGCAGTTCGCCAAATATTTACAGGACGCCGGTGCCGACGCCATCCAGTGCCGCGCTCACGGCTACGGCCACCGCGGCGGGCTGATTCAGCCGGACAGGATTCTCTACCCCGAACCGCCGGAGTGGCTGCCTGAAGAACTCGATTGGAGTCGTCACGGGGCTGGTGCTACGGTGCCCCTGATGGAAGCTGTCAAGAAACTGGTATCGATACCGGTCTTTGGCGCCTGCCGGCTCGACCCCGTGCTGGGAGAGCATTTCTTGAGTCAGGGCAGCCTGGACTTTGTCAGCATGGTGAGGCGCCTGCTGGCCGACCCCGAGCTACCCAATAAGGTTATCGCCGGACGTCTGGAGGATATCGTGCCGTGCACCGGCTGTCTCTATTGCATGGACGTGCGCAACCGGAACAAGCCCCTGGAATGCCGGGTGAACGCTGCCCTCGGCAGGGAGAGCGAGCTCGCCCTCAAGCCGGCTGAGCAAAAGAAAAAGGTGATGGTGGTGGGAGGCGGCCCCGCCGGTATGGAAGCAGCGCGGGTGGCGGCACTGCGGGGATATGACGTAACCCTTTACGATAAAAACCCCAGGCTGGGAGGGCTGATACCCCTGGCGGCTCTGGTAAAAGACCTCGAAATTAACGACCTGCTGGCCCTTGTAGACTACTATAAAATACAGCTTGATAAGCTCGGCGTAAACGTAAGGCTGGGTAAAGATGTCGATGCCGCCGTGATTGAAGAATTTAAGCCGGACGTTCTCGTTCTGGCCGCCGGCGGTGTGCATAACGCTCTGGATATACCCGGCAGCGACCGGCGCAATGTGACCGGCAGCGTCGCCCTGCATAAAAAGCTGCGGACTTACCTGAAGTTCCTGGGGCCGAATATGCTGGAACGGCTCACTAAAATATGGATGCCGCTCGGTAAAAGGGTGATAGTTATCGGCGGGACGATAATGGGCTGCGAGCTGGCCGAATTTCTTATAAAGCGGGGCAGGAAGGTCACCATCGTGCACACTGAGGACGAGCTGGGGAAAGGGATGACGAAGGACGACTTCCTCCGCTTTCTACCGTGGCTGGATAAAAAAGGCGCCAGCAGCTATACGGGAGTCAAGTACGAGGAAATTACCGGTAAGGGGCTGGTAATCACGACGAAGGACGGAAACAGGATGACCCTCGAGGCGGATACCATCGTCGTGGCTCTGCCCCTCCTGCCGAATACGGGCCTGGCTAAAAGCCTGGAAGGGAAGGCCCCCGAGACCTATGTAATCGGCGACTGCCAGGAACCGCGGCTCATGCCGGACGCTGTCGCCGACGGGGCGCGTATCGGCCATTCTATGTAAGTTTGATATCAGTCCTTTTGAGTGCCGTCGGCGTCGATAAAGACCATCTTATCTCTAAGTTCTTCGGCAACCAGCTTTTTCAGGGAAGTCTCGGTGAGCTTGGGGGCGTACTGGCACTGGATAAAGAGGAAGGGCCTGGTGACCTTTAATATCCTGAACGGGGCATGGATGAAGTTGGCCGGTATCCATATCATCGTGGACTCGGTGACGATGTGGCTTTCCATCTCCGGGCCCATGCACATTTCCATTTCCGCCCCGAGGTCCCGGGGATTGGCCGGGTCGGTCCCCAGCGCCACCAGCAGCTCCGGGTCTTTATGGACGTGAGGGCCGTGCCCGGGGTGTTTCGTCGCCTCCGGGCCCATGAGCATCACGGAAAAGTACTTGCTGCCCACGATAATATCGGCGTCGGTAAAGGCGACCATTGTCGGCATCCGCCCGAACCCCTTTTGCCGCTGCTTTCCGGGAAGCTCGTTGAGGAAGTATTTGCTGTATTTCATTTTCGCCACTTTCCGTTATCCTTCTTGTTGATAAATCGGCCCTATCCCTTGACGATAGCCTTGGCCGGGCACCACCACTCGAAGGAAACACAGGCACCGCAGTCGGTGCATTTCTTCGGGTCGATTCTCGTCGTATAGAGGACCAGCCCATCGCTTTCCGTTACCGTATCATCGACAACTATCGTCTTTTCGGGGCATTGGGTGACGCAGAGACCGCACTTGAGACACTTCCTGGTATTAATCTTATAAGCCACGTTAACCTCCGATTATTCGTTTTAAAAATATTTTGCATTAAGTTAGCTTAATAAAATTTTCAGGCCGGTATATCGTAGCCCTCGTCCGGCCACCTCGACCAGTCCATTCTTTCCCTGGCTTCCTTCGGCAATACCTGCCGGTAAGACTTCTCGGTATGGGAAGGCCCCTGATTGATTTCTATGAATATCCAGGGTCGTTCCGTCTTGATGGGACGCCACGGGGCGTGGATAAAGTTCGGCGGGATATAGATACAGCAGGTCCGATTGAAAGTATATCTCTCCAGCTCCGGGCCCATGTACATCTCTACCTCCGCCCCCAGGTCCATGGGGTCGTCCGGGTTAGACCCGATGTGGAAGAGCAACTCGGCGTCCTTGTGTATGTGCGGCGGGTGTCCGGCGTACTTGTAAACACCCATGGGGCTGCCGAAACCGGGGAGTACCCAGTGGATAAGGTAGAAGTGGCTCCCTTTCATAATGCTATCCTGCATCCGCGCCATGACCGGGCGGCGCTCCTTGGGGAACCACGTGGGGTCGTACTCGATGAAGTACTTGCTGTATTTCTTTGCGGCCATGTTTGGTCCTCCTTTTCGATACTTGCCGAAATAATATCGTAATACGAGGATGGCTGTCAAGGAAAAAAGGATTGGGTAAAAGATTTCAGGAAAGCAGGGATTAACTTTTATTCCATTTAACGAGGAATGTTTTGGCTGTTTTTCTTGTCTTGGAGCTTTGGCTGTTCAACTGCTGTTTCACGAAATCGATAATCTCAGTTTTGTTATCACAATCTTCGAAATACTCATTAAAGGCTTCTATCACGCCAGTCTTTATCAACTCTTTGCGCCCCGGCTCGTGGTGTGTCCTGTCGATATTCAGTAGCTTATCGGTGATTTTCTTTGATAGGTGGGGTTTGGCTTTAACAATCCGACCCGAAGAGGCGGCGGTATAGTAGGCCACGACCATGCTCCTGTCATCCAACAGGCTGTAGTACGTATCGAAAATTTTCTCGAACCTGTTTTCTTTATCGATTGGGGTAAGATTAGCGATAAGATGGACCGCCGCCATTTTATGATAGGAATTGGCGCTGCCCAGGGCTTCAGCGAAATAGTCCCAGTGGGGGTAGAGGATTTGGGGGTGGGTCTGGCTGATTGCATAGAGGACTTTATAGCAGTTGTAGCGGTATGTTTCGACTTTGGACATAAGCCCATCAAGCAAGCTGGAGAGGGCTAAAATTTTCGGGGCGACGCATACAGTAAATGCGAAGGAAGAGAGCGACCCCATCAAGAAGGTGCAGGAGCTTACGTACGGTCGCGGGGCGGACTATGTCATTGTAGCCGTGGCGGGCATCGAGATACTCAGGCAGGGATTCGTGATGTCGGCGCCGGACGGCACCACGTGCGTTATCGGACACGGTCACGGGGAACAGCTTTCCGCCTGGACGCCCACCGACTTCATGCGGGGGAGGAAGCTGACGGGCAGCGCTATGGGCGCTGTGAGGCTGCGGATGGATGTGGCAAGAATAATCGAGCTGTATCAAGCAGGGCGGTTCAAGCTGGACGAGCTTGTTTCCGGGCACTATCCCTTCGAGCAGATTAACGAGGCGATAGCGTCATCGGACAAGGGCGAGGTGATACGCAACGTGATTATGTTTTAAAAGCAGAGAGTTACCCAGTTACTTTTTCAAATAGGCCGTTTCATCTAAACCTGTGGTGTAACCATTCATCCAAACTTCCTTAATCTTACCGTTCTTCAGATGGAATAGAAAGAGAGAATTGTTGGTAATTTCTTTGCCTGCGGGTGGAAAGCCCGGCACTTTACCGCTAGAGATATATCGCGCTTTGTATGAAAGTGCCAATAGATTGCCTTCGCCGGTCAGGTACTTCAATTCCATCTTAATATCAGATAACGCCATCCTTGCACCCAGGATATCCTGCTCATGAGCGTCAGAGCCAACGATGTCCCCTCTGATGCCCATGTGATAAACTACATTTGGGTCTTCGAGCGCTTTCAGGGGTTTGGTATTTCCTTTCACTAAGGCTTCGTCATAGGCTTTGATGAGTTTTTCCGCGAAATCTTTGATTGACATTTGAATTCCTCCT
>DATLAD010000080.1:0-2309 GCA_035527575.1 Dehalococcoidales bacterium | reverse complement strand
GTGGTGGGCATCCCCGAGTTCCGCCTGCCCCGGGATATCCTGACCGGGGAGACGGATATCATCAGGAAGCTGGGCGTGGAAATCAAGCTCAATACGAGAGTCGGCAGGGATATTAAGCTTTCAGATTTACATAAAGATTATGATGCCGTCTTTATCGCTGTCGGCGCCCATAAGGGCAGAAGCCTCGGCATCGAGAACGAAAAAGCCGGTGGCGTCATCGACGGCACCGAGTTTCTTTACAGGGTGAATACCGGCGAGAAAGCGCCCGTTCAGGATAAGGTGGTGGTGGTAGGGGGTGGTAACGTGGCTATCGACTGCGCCCGCACCTGCGTGCGGCTTGGGTTTAAAGATGTCAATATCATCTACCGCCGCTCCCGCGCCGAGATGCCGGCCATCGCCGAAGAGATAGCCCAGGCCGAGCATGAGGGCGTAAAACTGACGCTGCTGTCCGGCCCGAACAGAGTAGTGGTGAGAGGTGATAAGGTCGCCGGATTTGAATGCATTAAGATGAAACTGGGCGAGCCCGATGAGAGCGGGAGAAGGCGGCCCGTGCCGGTTAAAGGTTCGGAGTTCGTTATCGAGACCGGCCTGATAATCGCCGCCGTCGGCGAATCGCCCGACCTCGATTTTATGACCGGGGACATGAAATCCGCCATTGCCGATGGTCTGGTTAAGGCCGACCCCTTGACGCTGGAGGCCGGCGTTAAAGGCGTCTTTGCCGGCGGCGATGCCGTCACCGGGGCGGCTACGGTCATCCAGGCCCTGGCAGCGGGGAGAAAAGCCGCCGTATCCATCGACAGGTATCTCAAGGGTGAACCCCTCGATACCGGCAGGGAAGGCGAAGCCGTTTTCGAAAGCAAGCTGATTGTCGATACCTGGGGTATCGCCAAAGAATCCAGGTCGGATGTGCCGGCGCTTCCCGTGGCGCAGAGGAAGAGCAACTTTAAGGAAGTCGAGCTGGGCTTAAGCAAGGAAGAGGCGATTAAAGAGGCAAAACGCTGTCTTTCCTGCGACTGCCGGATATGTATCAATCTGCTCAGTTGCCCGGCTCTTATCATGGATAACGGCAAGGCGGCGGTGGATTCTGCCCAGTGTCCCGGCTGCGGGGTCTGTGCCCTGGTCTGCCCGCACGACGCAATAAAGTCAGGAGCGTAAGATGGCAAAGAAAAAAGAGATTAACATAATCATATGCGGGGTCGGCGGCCAGGGTGTCGTCCTGGTATCCGAGCTGCTGGGCAGCGCGGCGGTAAGAGGCGGCGTGGCGGTAAAGGGTTCGGAGGTGCTGGGGATGGCACAGCGGGGAGGCTCCGTGTTCAGCAATCTCCGGCTGGGGGGTGACGTCATCGCCCCGATGACGCCGGAAGGCAAGTGCGATGTCCTCATCGCCGTAGAGCCTTCGGAAGCACTGCGGAACATCCAGTATCTCGCTAAAAACAGCGTCGTTGTCCTCAATACGACCACCGTTCTACCTTATACCGTCTATCTCGGCAAGAGCGGGTACCCCAGCCGGGAAGAGATAGTGACCAAGCTCCACGAGGTTACCGACCGCGTTATTACTCTGGATGCAAGCGGGATTGCCCAGCAGGCCGGCAGTTTACAGGCTGCAAATGTGGTTATGCTCGGCGCTTTGTTCGGTACCGGCCTCATGCCGATTAAGGAAGAGACTGCCAAAGAGGCGATACTGTCCCGTTTCAAGGCGAAGGTCGGCGAGATTAATATCAAGGCGTTCGACCTGGGTTATGAGAAAGTCCGGGAAGCGCTCAAGGCCGCTATGGCGAAGGAGTAAATTTGCGTTAGACTAGGAAACGGGGCGTTTAAGAGGGGCGTAAGCCCCTCTTCTTTCTTCCCCCCTCTCCTGCGGAACGCCTTGTCAGGAGAGGGGGACAAAGGGGGTGAGGTAGAGACCCTACCCCTGTATTTGCTATTTAATTTCCGGTAAATTCACTCCCTGCTTTACCAGGTTAGACCGCAGGGCTTTATAGTCCACCTTCCTGGGCTGAATATCGGCCTTAGCAGCCATGGCCGCCGCCGTACCTGCCGCCTGGCCGTAGGCGATGCAGTGCGGGATGATATTGAAGGACTCGTTGATGGTATCCGACGAGGAGAAAGCCCGCCCGGCCACGAGCAGTCCGTCGACGCGTTTTGGGACCAGGCAGCGGTAGGGTATACAGAGGGTGGGGTGCCTGGCGGAAATCTCGTGGTAATCGTTATCGGCCAGCACGGCAATGGTATCCGGGAAAACCTCATCCGTCTCCAGATCTTTTTCGCTGACCGTGTACTCCCCGATTATTCTCCGTCCTCCCTGGGTG
>DATLAD010000079.1:0-3506 GCA_035527575.1 Dehalococcoidales bacterium | reverse complement strand
GTCTATAAGTCGGCTCATATTCTCCTTTACTGGCAAACAAGAATATTATAGGCAAAACCGCCGACCGAATACAACATGGCGCTTTATAGTACTTTTTTTAACATAATATTTACACCGATTTTATGAGGAATTAACATTTTTGGTTTACGATAGAATTAGAGCGAAAAATTGTGGTAGAGGAGGGCGGCTGTGATTAAGACAGTTATCAGGATGAAAAACAACATGGTCATGGTCTTTGACGAAGAAGGCGAGCAGATGCCCGAGTACCAGGGTTACTATGACGAAGTTAAAGAGACAATAATGGCGAACGCCCCGGGAGGCTCGGTATTCAATCACTGGTTCGGAAGCTCCGCCGAGCCCGAAGTTGTCTATCGCCGAAAGAATGGTAGCGGCGGCTTTAGAGCAGATACGCCTGCTGGAACTGGTAAATAATATTCCTTAACATTTCTGAAATACTATCGGGAAAAAAGACGTGAATCAGCCTCGCGAGGAACGACCGTGACCAAGAAAATACTTGTCGTCGATGACGAGCCAGCCCAGCTGCGGTTGGTCGACCAGGTATTAACCGGCAACGGGTATGAGGTTAGGATACCAAAACCATTAAAACCGAACAAGGCAGTATATTTTCTCCTCAACCGCTGCCTTCTATTTTGCCGAATGCCTCCGGAATTGGTATAATCCTAGCAGTAATTTCAGGCTGTATACCGGGAGTGTGTTCGGAGAGACATGGCGGTTCAGGTAGAGTTTTTAAAGTCGATTCCGTATTTTTCCGGGCTGAGCGATGCTGAAATCGACTCGGTCAGGAAGTATATTTTCGAAAAGAAGGCCGAGAGGGGCGAGATACTCAGTTTCGAGGGTGAGCCGGCGAATGTCCTGTACTTCGTGGTTGCCGGCGCGGTCAAGGTCTTCAAGACATCTGCCGACGGCAAGGAGCAGATATTCCGCATCATACGCCCCGGCGAGTCCTTCAATGATGTCCCCATTTTAAGCAGCGGTGCGAATCTGGTCAGCGCCGCAGCCATGGGCGCGGTGGTTCTCAACGCGATAAAGAAGAACGACCTGGAGGTTGTCCTCCGGGAGTACCCCCGGGTAGCCCTGAACGTCATCCAGGTGTTGTCGCGGAGGGTACAGGAACTGGTATCGCTCGTTGAGGATTTCTCCTTCCGGCATGTCACCGGCAGGGTCGCCAAGATGCTGCTCGAGTACGCCGGCAACGGAGTCGGCGATAGGCCTCGACTTACCCAGCAGGAAATGGCGTCGATGATAGGCACCGCCCGTGAAATGGTGGGCAGGTCGCTCAAGAACCTGGAAGCGGAAGGCGTTATCAGGATGGAGCGTAACCGCATCATTATTACCGACCCGAAAGCCATCAGGGAGATGGCGGGTGTAGCCTGATGAGAGAAATGTCGCAGACAGTTGTTGGCTCAAGGTTTTAAAATAAATTGGTGGTGAGAAAATAATGAGAGAGATGCCGATAATAGACCAGGATAAGTGCCAGGGTTGCGGTCTTTGTGTTAGCGTATGCGCCTGCGGCGCCCTCGTAATAGTAGCGAATACCGTACAGGCTATCGAGGTGAATAAGTGCCTATGGTGCACTCTCTGCGAGCTCGTATGCCCCTACGGGGCTATCAGCTGCCCCTTTGAAATAGTTATTGAAAACGACCAGCCTTAAGTACAGCCGGTAACTCTACAGGGTATTCCATCTAATTCTCCTTTTCTGCTTATCGGGTTCAGGCCTTTATTTTCTTTTCATAATTAATTCATATTTGTTCTTTATTATTGATATAGGACAAAAGTCGCATACAACACTTATCTTCTGGACTAAAATAGTCGTGAATGCTGGATAGGGGGTGTGTGATGAAACAGAGAGTTAAAGAAAGAATTGAAGAAAAGCCAGCTAAAGAACAGTGCCATCATTTTTGGGTAATAGAAGTCGCCAACGGCCCTGCAAGCCGGGGGAAGTGTAAATATTGCGGTAAGACCCGGGAGTTCCTCAATGCATTTCCGGATTTCAACCCTTTGAGGAGGAACGGCAATCCGCTTAAACTGCCCGAATTGCCCGGGGTGGAGATGGACAAGGACAGCAAGTCCTGAGCGAAGGGGTAACGACAATGGATGTGAAGATTTACACGACACCTACCTGAGGTTACTGTCATCAGGCCAAGAGTTTTCTTGGCGGACTTGGGGTAGAATATACCGAGTATGACGTTTCCCGCGACCGTGCGGCGGCGGAAGAGATAGTCAGACTTACCGGCCAGATGGGCGTCCCGGTCATTGTCGTTGACGGTGAGGCCATAATCGGCTTCGACAGGGCGCGACTACAGGCGCTGCTGGCTGGCGGTAATAACCGTAAGCCTGTGCGCTTCGGCCTGAAAATCGCCGACGCCGGCCGGGTAGCTCAAAAAACGGGAGAGGTTCCGGTGTCCGGTGCCCTTATAGGCGCGGTTTCTCCCGGTTTTCTCGGGGAGAAGGCGGGGCTTAAAGCGGGAGACATTATTACCGAAATCAACGCAAAGCGCGTCGGCAGCGCCGGCGATATGGAGCGGGTGCTGGCGGGGCTCAAGCCCGGCAGCATCGTGACTATCAGGTTCCGGCGGGGTGGCGATACCAGGAAATCGGAGATTGTGGCATAAATCTCCGTTATCCGGCAACTTGGATATGCTACGTAACCCTTATCTCTATTTCATCGGGGGTAACCCTTTCCACATAGAGCTTGATACCGTCTATGGTGATATCCCGCCGTCTTTTTGAATAAAATAAGTTCCAGGCATATCCCTGGTAGCCTGTGCCCTTTTTCTGCGCGATGGAATAGACTTCTTCGGACGGCATACCCGCGTAGACGATGTGGTCCTTACCCAGCTTCAGGTGAAAATCCTCGCCGATAGATAGCACCACCGTTTTTCTTATCCCTATCGATTCCCTCATATAGCCTCCTGCTTTCCGCCTGGTTTCTATTATACAACATTGTTTTGCTATCTTAACCTCATCCCATTTTAACCTCGCCCCGTCTTAGCCTCACCCCAATTTTGACCTCACCCCCTTAATCCCCCTCTCCGACCTGCTTCTCTGTGCCAATGGTTACACCTGACTGGTCAGAGAGGGGGGAAGAAAAGAAAGAGGGGCTGACGCCCCTCTTAAACGCCCTGTAATGATAGTAACCGATGGGGAGAGGTTTTGAGAGGGGGCTTCGCCCCCTCTCTCTTATACTCCCCTCTCCAACCAATATGAGCTCTGGTTTGAAAAGTGCTTCTGGCTGGAGAGGGATTAAGGGGGTGAGGTAAGACAATCAACCAAATGCAAACAGAACTTTCTTAATAGCTTCAACTCTGCATTTGTTGTAAGATATAGGTATTATGGGGAATTCAGTGAAGCGGCTGGCTATCCTGGGGTCGACCGGCTCTATCGGACGGCAGACGCTGGAAGTCGTCCGCGCCCTGCCGGAGCATTTTCGCGTCCTCGGTCTTGGTGCCGGCAAGAACATCGATTTGCTGGCGGAGCAGGTGAAA
>DATLAD010000078.1:0-4560 GCA_035527575.1 Dehalococcoidales bacterium | reverse complement strand
CGCCCCCGCGCCTTTACCACCCGTGCCAGGGGAGCGCAGGAGGCGCACGAGGCCATCCGCCCTACCCGGGCTCGCCGTGAGCCTGCCCTGATTAAGAAGTACCTCAATACCAGCCAGTTCCGGTTGTACGACCTCATCTGGAAGCGGATGGTGGCCAGCCAGATGGCGGCGGCCCTGTTCGATAATACCACTGTCGATATTGAAGCTAAGAACCACCGGGGCTACCTGCTGAGGACAGCCGCCTCTGTTAATACCTTCCCCGGTTTCATGACCCTTTACAGCGAGAGCAAGGACGAAGTAGAAGAAGAAGGCAAGAGCTCGCTGCCTCGTCTGGAAAAAGGAGATGAGCTTAAACTCCTGGGAATCCACCCGGAGCAGCGTTTTACCCAGCCGCCGCCCCGCTATACTGAGGCCACGCTGGTCAAGACTTTAGAGCAAAACGGCATCGGCCGGCCCAGCACCTACGCCCCGACGATATCCACGATTCAGGAGCGTGAGTATGTCGGCAAGGACAAGGGGGTCTTCCAGCCCACGGAACTGGGCATGGCGGTAAACGATTTACTCGTCCAGCATTTCCCCGACATCATCAATGTCAAGTTCACCGCCGACATGGAGAACGAACTCGACGATATTGCCAGTAAAGAGCGCGCCTGGCCGAGCGTTATTCAGAACTTCTATACTCCTTTTGATAAAGACCTGCAAAAGGCGCTCAAGACGGCGGAGAAAGTAAAGCTGGCTGACGAGGAGACGGGAGACCCGTGCCCCAAATGTGGCAAGCCGCTGGTAGTCAAGACGGGGCGCTTCGGGAAATTCGTCGCCTGCAGCGGCTACCCCGAGTGCAAATTCACACAGTCGTACCAGATAAAAGTGGGCGCAAAATGCCCGAAGTGCGGCAAGGATATCGTGCAGAGGGTAAGTAAAAAGAAGCGGACTTTCTACGGCTGCAGCGGCTACCCCGACTGCGATTTCATTACCAATTTCAGGCCTTTGCCACAGCCCTGCCCTCAGTGCGGCGGGCTGCTGACCCAGCACGGCCGGCAGGCCTGGTGCACCAAGTGTGATTATAAGGGGAAGGTGCCGGAGGATAAAAAAGCCGGGGAGGAAAATTCGTAACACATCTCCCTGTGTCCCCCTTCTCTTAGGGATTGGTAAAGGGAAGGGGGACTAAATTTAAGAGTGGTTTCGCCACTCTTACGCTTCGGTGGTGATAGGGTGGAAATCTACGGGATAAGCCGCCGATGGTACGAGGGCGGCAGGGTGGGAAAAGATAAGAAACGAGGGGTTGGGGGGTGAGGTAGACGCCCCGAACACAGGACAGTTTTATGCAGCAAGTCTTTGATAAATATATTGCGTACCTTGAGGCGGAGAAAAACGCCTCTAAATATACCGTGCGTAACTACAGAAATGACCTGCTGGAGTTCTTTGATTTCGTCATGGGGCAGGGAATAAAGTCGCTGAAGGATGTGAACAAGCAGACCCTGCGCGCTTACCTGGCGCACCTGATGGAGCAGGGCTTTGCTAAATCGAGCATCGCCCGCAAGCTTTCGGCGATACGCTCCTTTTACCGCTACCTGATGCGCGAAGAAATGATATCGGCAAGTCCGGCCGCCACGACCGTTTCGCCCAGGCTGGACCGCCGCCTGCCCTCTTTCCTCACCGTAGATGAGGCCAAGCGCCTGGTGGAGTCGCCCGACCTTTCCCAGCCGCAGGGCCAGCGCGACCGCGCCCTGCTGGAGTTGCTTTATGCCTCCGGCCTGCGGGTCAGCGAGCTGGTGAATATCAACGTGGAGCAGGTAAACCTGGCCACCAATGAAATCCGGGTCTGGGGCAAGGGCTCTAAAGAAAGGGTCGTCCTGATAGGGACGCCGGCGGCACGGGCGCTAACGACTTATATTGATAAAGGAAGGCGTGAGCTACTCGGGGATAAAAAGAACAATGCCCTGTTCGTTAACCGCTACGGCGGGCGCCTGCCGGCCCGGACGGTACAGAAAATACTGGAGAAGTATGCCCGGAACATCGGTAAAAAGGTACACCCGCACGTACTGCGTCACACCTTTGCCACGCACCTCCTCGACGGCGGGGCCGACCTTAAAGTCGTTCAGGAACTCCTGGGGCATGCCGACCTCTCCTCCACGCAGATTTACACCCACGTCACGCAGAGTCGGGCGCGCAAGATATACCTCGCCGCCCACCCCATGGCGCGGGGAGATAATGATAAAAATGAATAAACGATTGCAGAAGCTGCGCCGCCGGTTCGCCGAAAATGAAATCGACGCCGTCTTTATTACGCAGTCGGAAAACCGGCGATATCTCTCCGGGTTCAACGGCACGGCAGGCATTTTGCTGATTACCGAAAAGAAAGCGGTCTTAGCCACGGACTTCCGTTATACCGAGCAGGCTGCCGGCGAGGCCACTGATTTCGAGATTTTACATATTGCCGGCAACCTTGCCGACTGGTTTCCCGGTCAGGTGCGTGATGCGGGCATAAAGAAGCTGGGATTTGAGGCAGGAGATGTTACTTTTAACTTTCATCGCCAGCTTAATGATGTCCTGAAAAAGAAAAAAGTAGCCGCCAGGCTGGTCCCCGTAAACGGATTGGTGGAGTCGCTGCGGGCGGTGAAAGAGCCCGGGGAAATCGAGCTTATCCGGAAAGCCGCCGCCGTAACCGATGCCGCCTATGAACGTGTCGAGGGCATTATTAAAGCCGGTATGACCGAAAAGCAGGTAGCCTGGGAACTGGAGAAAAGCCTCCGTGAAAACGGCAGTCAGGCGCTGCCCTTTGAAATCATCGTGGCCTCCGGGGCGCACGCCTCTCTGCCCCATGCCAGACCTTCCGAGCGTGTCATCAACGAAGGCGAGCCGGTATTGATTGACATGGGGGCCAAATACGAAGGTTATGCCGGCGACCTCAGCCGCACTATCTGCGTCGGCGCTCCTGATGACACTTTCAAGAGAGTATATAAAGCAGTTCTTGACGCGCAGACGGCGGCAATGTCTATAATAAACGCGGGTATGACGGGGCACCAGGCCGACAGCGCCGCCCGGGACGTTATTCAAAAGGCGGGCTACGGCGAGGCATTCGGACACTCTCTGGGGCATGGCGTCGGGCTGGCCGCCCACGAACTGCCCCGCCTCGGCCCGGGCTCGGAGGAACTGCTGACCGAAGGCATGATATTTACGGTCGAGCCCGGTATTTATCTGTCCGGGTGGGGCGGCGTGAGGATTGAAGATACGGTAGTGATGGAGAACGGGAGAGCCGTAGCGCTCTCCAGAGCTAGAAAGGCGAGATATGATTAATGCTACCGAGTTGAGGAAAGGGGTCCTTATCGAATTCGAAGGCAAGCTTTACCAGGTTGTCGATTACCAGCATGTCAAGATGAAGCGGACGGCCCTGGCGAAAGTGAAGCTGCGTGATATTAACGCCGGTCACACCATCGAGCGTTCTTTCCAGTCGGGTGACAGGCTCATCCGGGCGCGCCTCGACACGCGGCAGATGCAGTACCTCTACAACGATGGCGGCCTGTATTATTTCATGGACCAGGAGACTTACGAGCAAATGCCCCTGGACAGGGAACAGCTTGGCGACGGGCTCAATTACCTTAAAGAAGGCAACACCGTAGAGCTATCCAGCTATAATGACAAGGTGGTAGGCGTCACCATACCGATTACCGTGGACCTCCAGGTAACCGAGACCGATCCCGGATTCAAGGGAGACACCGCCAGCGCCGGCACCAAACCGGCCAAGCTGGAAACCGGCCTGACGATACAGGTCCCCCTGTTCATCAATGAAGGCGACATCATCAAGGTGGACACGCGTACCGGTACTTATCTGGAGAGGAGATCCTGAGACTGCTATGCTGAAAGCCGACCTCCATATTCATACCGAGTTTTCCATGGACTGTAATACGCCTCTGGAGAAAATTGTCAAGCGTTGCCAGGAACTGGGGATAAACTGTATTGCCGTCGCCGACCATGGTATTGTCGAAGGTGCCCTGATGATGCAGAAACTGGCACCGTTCCGCGTTATCGTCGCCGAGGAAATCATGACCACCCAGGGCGAAATCATGGGCATGTTCCTTAAAGAGACCATACCCAGCGGATTGACTCCTCAGGAGACGATTAAACGTATCCGGGCCCAGGGCGGACTGGTGAATATTCCGCACCCCTTTGAAACGATACGGGGCTCTGCATTGAAGGACTGGGTTATTAATGAAATAGCCAAGGACATCGACCTGATGGAGGTGCTTAATTCCAGGAGCCCTTTCCCGGCCAACTCCAACAGGGCCCGGGCTTTTGCCGAGAAGCACGGCATACCCGGCAGCGCCGGCAGCGATGCCCACTCCGTGTATGAAATCGGCAACGCCTGTGTAGAGATGCCCGAATTCAAGGATAAAGATGAATTTCTCAAGTCTCTGGTCCGGGCCAAGATTTACGGGCGGCGCTCCAGCATGTTCGTACACCTTTTCAGCACCTGGGCGAAGATGAAAGCGAAGTTTCGCAGGAAGAGGTAACGGTGGGCAATCGCTATAAAATCGGCTGGTTTTCCACGGGGAGGGGCGC
>DATLAD010000077.1:0-3762 GCA_035527575.1 Dehalococcoidales bacterium | reverse complement strand
CGCGAGGGTGAGAGTGACGGCGACTATCAACAGAGCCACGCCGGAGGTAAGCGCTGCGGCCAGAAACTCCAGGGGTTTTACCGGCGAGAACCAGGCTTCTCTGGCGGCGATAAAACCGAATATCGCCCCCGTGCCCATGTGCACCAGGACAGCCCAGCACACCGCTATAATACCCATTATCCGGGAGGCGCGGTGGCTGCCGGAAAAGATTATCCCCAGGTAGACCAGGCTGATAATAAAGTAGCCCCCGTAGAGGATGCCGTTGATAGCGAACATCGATTTCATGTTGTTCATGTAAAAGAACATGAAAAGGCGCCAGAACTTCTCCGGCCTGCCGAGGTCGATGGCGATGGAAAGCATGGCTCCGAAAATCAGGACGATAGCCAGAAAGACCGCCATCCGGGCGATAGGGCGGTATTCCTCTCTCCCGAAAACGTACGTCAGCGAGGAGAGAATCAGGGAGCCGGCGCTGAGTCCGATGAGGTAGATGGTGAGAACGATGGGCATGCCCCAGGGAATCACGTTATTGCTGCCGAAGACCTGGTGTCCCTGGATATAGCTGATGATAAAGCTGGCGAAGCCGGCCAGGGCCAGCACCGCCAGGACCGCCGCAAAAAAGCGGTAGCCTCTCGATTTCCCTTCAAGGGCGATAAAATCCGTTGTCAATCGGGACTCCTCATCTGGTTAAATAAAATACTTTCGGGCTGGTGCCCATCTCTTCCCGCAGTCGAATCCACTGCCTTGACGCCAGTAACCGCGGTACCTGGCCTTCGGGGTCGTCCAGGTCGCCGAACGATATAGCATGCGCCGGGCAGGCCTCGGCACAGGCGGGGACGACCTCCTCGCCGACCTTTTTGCCCTCTTTCAATGCCTGGTCGATACGGTGGAAGCAGAAAGTGCATTTCTCGACCACGCCGTGCACACGGTGGGGGAACGGCCAGATACCCTTATCGGCGCGCTCCGGGGGAGGGTCGGGGCGGTGGTACTCTGCGTCATCAGGCTCTTTATAGTTGAAACTCCGGGCGCCGTAAGGGCAGGCAACGATACAGTACTTACAGCCGATGCAGCGCCGGAAGTTCTGTATCACGATACCGTCCTCGCGGCGGTAGGTGGCTTTGGCCGGGCAAACCGTCACGCACGGGGCGTCGTCGCAGTGCATGCAGGGCATCGGTATCAGGTCGATTCTTAGCGTCGGGTATTCGCCGTTGCTGACCGCAATGACCTTGTGCCAGAAGGGCGTCTGACGCCTTTCGTGTTCCTCCGGAGAGCCGTGGGGCACGTTGTTTTCCGCCTTGCAGGCAACGGAACACGACTGACAGCCGGTGCATTTATCCAGGTCGATTACCATTCCCCATCTTGTCATTGCGTATCTAACCTCATGCCCGGTAGACCCTGACCCTGGTGCTGAAGAAAGCTGCCTGTCCGCTCAGGCGGTCGTAGTCCACGCCGATAATCTCATTGGGATTCACGCCGATGCCTCTGGCCCATTTGCCGTAGGCGTAGTGCCCCTGGCCGCCGGCGATACTGACCACGCCGGGGTGAATCCCCTCGAATACCCTGGCCCTTGCCTTGATTTTATTAAACGGGGATTCCACCCAGACCATGTCGCCGTCTTTGATTCCAAGGGTTCGGGCGGTTTTACGGTTAATTTCGACAAAATTCGTCCAGCCGGCGCCGTGCATCACCAGGAACATTTCCTGCGCCCAGGGGTAGTTCTGGCTGCCGTTCTCGATATTCAACAGCGGCTGGTAGGTCGATAGCAGTAACGGATAGTCGTCGCGGTTTCCCAGGAATGCGGCCTCCCTGTAATAAGGCAGACCCGTCAGGCTGTTGATTTCTTCGCCCATCTCTTTGAGCAGCGTCTCCAGGTTGCCCGACCGGAACTCGAATTTCCCTGAAGGCGTGTGAAATATGCGGTCGTATTTATAGTATTCGTAGCCGGGCCCCACCCATACGCCTCGCTCGAGAACCTCTTCCCATGATGCGAGGTCGGCGGTGCGGTATCTGACAAATCCCTCGGCACCGTCGCCGATACCCGTAAAAGATTGTTCTATCGTACCCCCGAGCCGCCCCGCTATTTCGAAAACTATATCAATAATGCTTTGAGTATCATATAGTGGTTCCACAACCGGCTGTTTTATCCTTACCTCGGCAAAGCCCGAACCCGGCGGCGAGTGGTCGTAGGCCCATTCCTCCATGAAAGTGGTCGACGGCAATAATATGTCGGCATATTCCGCCATCTCGCTGATGAAAGGGGCAACATGAACGTAATAAGGCACCTTCCTGAGCGCCTCGTCCCAGCGCCCCGAACCGGGGGCGGACATATTAAAATTACTGTTAAAGCCTATCGCCATCTCGACCGGATACGGCCTGTCTTCCAGTATGGAATCGGCCACCTGGTTGGTAACAACTTCCGCTGCCGGGAACCGGTATGTTTTGTGTAAGTCAAGCGCAGCTTTAGCCCTGCCCTTTCTGGCCATGTCATCTTCGGCAAGTGCGGGCAGGGGACGGTATGGGGGTTCCTCCTGATAGATTACGCCGCCGGGAACGTCTATGCTGCCGACGAGGGCGTTCAGGCAGAATATGGCATAGCTGGTATAAGAGCCGTTGGGCCAGCTGGTGGCCCCCCGCCCCCTCCAGGCTATCGCCGGTCTGGTCAGGGCGAATTCCCGGGCTATCTGCCGGATGGTGTCGGCGGGAATACCCGTCGTCGCCGCCACCGCTTCCGGGTCGTAGTAATCGATTGCCAGCTTGCGGTATTCATCGAACCCGGACGTCCGCCTTCTGATGAAATCGGAATCGTAAAGGCCTTCGCTTATGATGACGTTGGCGATGGCCATGGCCAGGGCGCCGTCGGTACCCGGATTGATGGGCACCCACCGGTCGGCCTTGAGGGCGGTAACCGAGTAGCGGGGGTCGATGACCACCACCCTGGCGCGGTTCGGCCTTTCCCGCCGGATTTTACCCCACATTCTCAGGCCCCGCGCCAGCGGTTTGTACGATTCCAGGATGCTCGCCCCGAACGAGAGAATGTAGCTGGTATTTTCGAGGTCATAGGCGCTCTGCGTGTAGTGACCGTCCGCCATCCACTCGCCGGCCTTGTCCGCCTCGTTATTGAGTCCGTCCGCGGAAACGACATTAGGCGTGCCGTAAGCTTCGCCGAAGCGGCGGATGATATCTTCGGCGCTGACGGTGTTCAGTCCGTAGAGAAGCAGCAGGCTTTCCGGTTGACCCTTCCCCCTGAGCGCTTTCAGGTTCTCGCCGACCTCATTTAGCGCCTGCTCCCAGGATATTTCAGCCCAACCGGGGTCTATCCCCCTGCCTTTGGCCGGATTAGTCCTTTTCAGCGGCGTGGTGATGCGGGCAGGGTCGTACAATACCTGGAGGCCGATATGGGCGCGGGCGCAGTTCTCTCCTTCGGAGACCCGGGATAAGGGGTTACCGGTGACCTTCACCGCCCGGCCGTTGACCACTCTCACCCTGGTGGCGCAGCGGGTGGCGCAATTCAGGCAGGAAGTCGGCACCCATTTCTCGGTGATAACGCCCTCGCCCCCGGGCAGTTCCGGAGAAAAAACTACAGAACCCAACGCCGGGTGGCTGAATAAGCGGCTGGCGGCGACCGTGGCCCCGGCCAGCGCCGATAATTTGATAAAGGTCCTCCGGCTCATGCCGGAGCGACTGTTTCTCCGTCTTTCCGACCTGCCTGGCTTACTGCTCTCCATCACACCTGTCAACCCTTTTTAGCGCTCGCTTCATGGTTAC
>DATLAD010000076.1:0-9637 GCA_035527575.1 Dehalococcoidales bacterium | reverse complement strand
CATTTTCGCCAAGGACGGAGGGTCGACGGACATTCCGTACCGGTGCATGGTGCCGCTGAATGTCGAAGGTATGCTGGTGGCCGGTAAACCAATCTGTACCGATGAGTCCACCATTAAAAGGTTCATCGTAACGACGATGGTAACGGGTCAGGCCGCCGGTGTGGCCGCCGCCGTCTGTGCGAAGAAAGGCGTGACGCCGCGACAATTGGAGAAAGATGTCAAAGAAGTGCAGGATATTCTCCAAAAGCAGGGCGCTATTCTATACGGGACGCACTGAGATTCCTTTTAAAAAGCATATCAAAGTATGGGCAAAGATATTCAGATTAAATAGTATGCTCCCTGATCCAGCGGTTATCATACCGAAAATACTGTCTTAAAAGATGGAGCAAGACCTTAGGCTTATGGGCACTTTTTAGTCGGGATATATTAGCGATACTGATCATCATTCGTTTAAAGGAGGAGTTATGTCTGAGAGCCATCTCAGATATGATGTTATATCGTCAATGTAATCCCTGTAACTGAATGCTAGGCGGGCTCTGCCGGGGGAGAATCAGGTAAAGTCTGGTGCTGGTGCCCCTACCATTGTAGCCTGATGCGCAATTGGTCAAGTGGCATCCCGCCTATCCCTTTATCAGAATTAAGTTAATACTTATCTCACTTGAGGTGTACCGTACCAGACGTTTCTAGATTAGTATAAGCCTAGCCGATGAAAAGATGCCGGACAGGTTTACAACCGGTCGAAAATCCCGGTGCCGGCGAGGTTTCCACTGTCAGATGAAGTACTGGCTAGTAAACTAATACGAAAGGGCAGGATGTCCCGATAGTGGGAACCCTGCCCCTTTTTCGGTTCGTGTGAGTGAATCGTAATAGCTAATTACCCTTTTTTGATAATCTCTACTATCCCGTTCTCCGCATCAACCTTCACCCAATCTCCCGTCTCAATAACCTCGCAGGGATTCTGGTCCAGCCTATCTACCAGAGGTATGTTCAATTCTATGGCGAGTGCTGCCCAGACCGGGTGTGCATGGACGTTGACAATAGCCTTAGGTGCAGAACCGGCCGCGGCGGTATCCATCATGATATTCGTGCTGAAAATGCCGCCTTTACCGGTCGGGAAGACGAGCACCTTATCGGCATAGCTTTTCCCGTATACGGAGGGTGTCCCCAGCTTATTGGTGAAGGTTGTATCGCTGGGGTCTACCCAGACGTTGCCGGTATCAGCCATGAGATTGATCGGCTCCTGGCAGACCAGTGCTTCGCCTTCAGCGGTGCCGCCGATACCTTTATGTCCCTTAAGAGTGATAGTTGCCATGTTATTGCACCTCCATGTTTCCGGTTAACGCAATCTTGACACAATCGTCTATGTTCTTGAGAACTGGTTCGATTTCCTGGTTGCCAATGTAATGGCATGATTTGGCGTCCATGAAAACCAGTGTATTCAGCCCGAGCCGTTTTGCGCTCATGACGGGGTTGTTACTGAAGTCCGCCCCTTCTATCCCTCGTTCCTTCAGGTAACTATCCATCCCGATAACGACGCCGGCATTCCTGAGGATATCCGAGAGGCCCATCCTGTCCGCTACGGTCCTCACCGGCCCGTCGATGAGTGCCACGGTCGGGAACTTATCGGAAACCTTTTTCCCTTCGAGCAGGCTCACCAGTTTATACAGGCTCTCTACCGAAAGGTTTACCCCGAAACCACCGAGCGATATCATGTCCGGCTCTTTCTTGGTGGTCGAGAACATGTCGTAAATGCTCTGCAGTTCCTTCTCGCCCACGATGAATGTTTCCTTCGGCTTCTTCCCGCCGAAGGCCTGTTCCGGCGTGTGAGCTTCGGGCGAGACGCCGACAAGCAGCGAATGAACACAGGCACCGTATGCCGGAATACTCGAACAGATGGCGACCAGGTGGTCGTTTTTGACGTCAAAGGAGTTTATGCCATTGATTACCGGAACGTCCCAGTAATGGGTACCCAGCGTTTTGGAAATGTAGTAGCCGAGGGCGCTCCAATCGGTCTCGTCTTTCAACTTGACCTTAACGTCGAAGAGAGTTTTACCCAGTCGGTTCTCATCCAGATGGAAGCCGTATTCCGGCGTTCTTCCGCAGATGGCCGCCGAATACTGGCCGACGAAACACTCGGTATTGGCCCTGGCGCCAATGTAAGAGTTTACATAGTGCGTTACCGCCGTGCCGTCCGCAACAAGGTGCTGCCCGAAAACCGGCTGGCAAAACAGGTTGCGGGGGTGTCCGCTTCCTCCTATCCCGAAGATACCACCGAATTTCTTGTGCAGATCAATGCTAGGGAAGCTTGACGATTCTATCGGCGACATGGCCAGAGGGGATTTAAACTTGGCTCCCGAATCAGCCATTTTGTTTAGCCATATGTTGGCTCCCCCGGGTTTGCTGGCGGTGGGACCTATGGTAAGGAACGCCATACTAATCGGGACGAGGCGCTTGGCATCATAGAATTCCCCCATTTTGACGAGGATTCCCATGGCTTTCTTATAACCCTCGCCAAAGTCACCGGATAACATCCTTTCTTCTTGTTTTGTCAGTTGCATACAGTTCTCTATCTCCTTTCCGATGATTTAACAATTAACGTGTAGCGGCAACACTAAACGAGGTTGAGCAATCTGGCGGGATTGGTCTTGACCATGGTCTCAATCTCTTTTTCATCTATTCCTCCTTCCAGGAGCACCCCGATGAAGGCCCTCAGGCCCTCCGGCGCCGGCGGGTTTTCAATCTGGCCGAAATCGGTTGTCAGGATGCTGTTTTCGGCACCTGCCAGCTTGATGGACTCAACGATAAGGGCGGGGTCCACGTTGGAAATATTGTTATGGCAGGTCCAGTAAGAGTATTCGATGATGGCCCCCATCCTGGCGAGACGAACGATTTCATCGTTCGTCAGTATCATATCCATAAGCTGGTCTTGCAGGACATGGGTGATAACGACCTTTTTCAGTCCGGCGGCCATACATTCTTCGACCAGCGTAAAAACTTCATTGGGCGCAAGATGCCCGCTGCCCAGTACGACGTCGTACTCTTTGACTATCTGGATAATCTCCTTCACTTCCGGCAGCAGGGTGCCGTCCGCTTTCAAAACAGTCTGCGCTTCACCCGGCAGATCCAGGCCGCGGGAGCGGAGAACCTTGCCTTTGGAATTGGCGGCGGTTGCTGTCGGCATCCAGACGACTTTGGCACCCATCTTTACCCAGGCAAGAACAGCGCCGGGGTTCAGGCCACCGGCCTCATTATCCAGCGTTATGCTGCCGAACGTCTGTACTTCGGGGACCAGCTCCTGCACCTGCTGGGCAACCGGCACCGTGCCGTATTCACGATTCTTGAGGACAATGGCCCTCATGCCCATGTCTCTTGCCGTGTAAGCCAGTTGTAGTCCGTTCTGCCGCCTCTTTAGGCGGGACTCTGGCCCTATATGAATGTGCATGTCGATTGCACCGTTCATCAATCTATCTGCGGTGTTCATGAAGCGAACCTCCGAAAATGACTGTTAGCGCTCCGTCCGTACCTTTTTGAAGAATGTTGGCACATGGAGCCGTGTATTTATAATTCCGCTCTTTGTTCATTATTCTCATCATGGGCCATGAATCATCCTACTTTTTCTTGTATTGGGCCGGGTGGAAAGCGCCAACAGTTTATTTGGTTCTCTTCTATTTCCCGAACAAATCTCACATTATTATAGTATATCTTCGAAAATAATGAAAAGACAAACTAGGTTAAATCTAGAAAAGGCGAAAGTTGAACACCCATTATCGGTATATGAAGGTAATACTGAGCCCATCAGGCCTGCAATCTAAAAGCCGCTGAAGCGGCCGAAGGACGAAGGCACGATAGGCCAGCGAATGATCGTCGGGCTCTCGGCATTGCCGGAACTGTAAAACGGACGGGAACTCCTGATTGCTATCCGGGCGAGGCCGGTCCCAGACCATCAATATCATTCGTTTTGGCATTTTTATTCCCTTTCCTTGACATTCAATCTAAATATGCCTAGAATATTGGCAATTACCCAACACGAAATTTACATTCGTGTAAATCACAACTTGCAAAACGAAAGGGGGTGATGTTTGGGCTTTTTAACCATGTGCGGTTGATTCTAACGCTTTGCCACTGAGAAATTTTGACTTGATTAGAATACCAAAAAGGAGTGTGTAACGATGAAACGTATAAGTATAACCCTGCTGATATGTATTTTGGTTGTCGGCGTGTTCCTCGCAGGCTGCAGCCAGGAAACACCTGCACCCGCACCAACTCCTGCGCCTGCGCCTGCACCCGCACCAGCACCTGCGCCTGCCCCTGCTCCAGCACCTGCACCTGCGCCTGCCCCTGCGCCTGCACCTGCTCCAGCACCTGCACCAGCGCCCTTTGAATGGCCGAAGTACCTTGCCATCGGCTGCCCCGGCGTCGGAACGTCACAAAATGCGCTGACCCTGACCTGGGGCTCGGTACTGGAAGAATCCACCGGGATGGATGTGAGGATTATCGCTCAGGATAGCGGCACCGTCCGGCATATATGGCAGAAGGACGGCATGGTGCAGATTATGACGAACGAGCCGGTCAGCGCCAAAGACGGCCTCGAAGCGATACGGGGATTTGAGACCGCGGACGGCGGCCCGTTCCAGATGAAAGTGTTCTGGAATTCTAACATTGCACCCTGGGGATTCCCCGTCAAGGCGGATTCTGGCATCAATACCCCGGCTGACATCAAAGGTAAGAGAATCGCTGTTACCCAGACATCTCCCTTCATCATGACCGCGGTTAGTAGTCTTCTGGCCATGGCCGGACTTACGGAAAATGACGTTACCATAGTTCCGGTAAGCGGCTATACAGACCAGGCTCGGGCCATCACCGAGGGCAAAGCTGATACCTGTTACCTTTCACCGGTCAGTTCTATTACCTATGAAATTGCGGGAACGCCCGGCGGAATCAAATGGATTAAGCTGCCGACAAAGCAAGAAGACCCTGAAGCGGTACAACGGTGGCTGGACGTTAACCCCGTTGAGTTTTTCGCTCCGTGCGATATCGGTGTTGAATCTTCCATCGGTGTTAACATGGCCGTCCAGCCCCAGTTCTACATGACCAGCGCGGACATCGATGACGACCTCATGTACAACCTGGCCAAGTGGATGGACGAAAACTACGACCTGTATAAAGACAAGTATCTCACCGCCAAATTGCTCGATATCAAAACGTTCAAATCACTGGTCGTCGATATGGTCTACGTACCGGTTCACGAGGGAGTTGTCAGGTATCTGAAAGAAAAGGGAATGTGGACGGCGCAGAACGAAGCCAACCAGGCCAAAAACATTGCGCTGATTGACCAGTATATCCAGGCATATGCTGCCGCCAAAGCCAGGGCAGTTGAACAGAAAATCAAGATAGATCCAGAGAATGCGGATTGGGTAACCCTGTGGACAAACTACAAGGCGGAAATCGGCATCACGCCCTTCTTACCGTAGCAGGTACTCTTGTAGTTTTACGTAAGTAATACCTCCCGCTCTCCATTATCGGGGAATGAGCCACTCGCTCTCCCCGGTAAGGGGAGCGGGGGGTTGAGAAGGAGACAGAAGAAGTGGCCTCGTCTTTGGAACAGATTGGGGATGTCGAAAATACGAGATACGGCCATCTACCCGGATACGTTAAAATAATTTTTTTGATTTTCACCATAGCCGGCATAGGCCTGGCTGTTTTTACCATATTTGGTTTTACCGTAGGCGGTCGAACACTGTTCGATGCCGCCTATTATTATTTGCTCATCGCGGTCTTTTTGCCCCTTGTATTCCTGGTGACTCCCTTCCGGAAAAAAGACAGGGGAAGATTACGCTGGTATGATGTCGTGATGGCGGTGCTCGCTGTAGGCTGCAGCCTGTACCTGTACACGAAAGCCTATTCCCTGGTAACGATAGGCTGGTATCCTGTCAAAACGCCATTGTTGATTGTGTCGACAATTCTTCTGTTCCTCATCCTGGAGGCGGCGAGAAGGGGAGGCGGTATTGTCTTCCTTATTGTGTGCATGGTATTCGGGTTTTATCCCCTCGTTGCGTTTCATATGCCCGGTATTTTATTCGGGATGAGCTATTCGTTCGGCAATACTGTCGGCTACAACATCCTCAGCACTGACGGCGTTCTCGGCATTCCGCTCCGGGTGCTGGGCAATACGCTCATCGGTTTTCTCGTGTTCGCGGCCATTCTCGTGGCTTCCGGGGCTGGTAAATTCTTCCTTAATATCGCGCTCGCCCTTCTTGGCAGGTTCCGGGGCGGCCCGGCCAAGGTCGCTGTTGTATCGAGCGCGTTCTTCGGTAGTCTCAGCGGGAGCATTTTTGCCAACATTTTAGGCACCGGTTCTGTCACTATACCGACAATGAAACGAGTCGGATATCCCAGCCATTACGCCGCCGCCATAGAGGCGTGCGCCTCCACCGGCGGTGTGCTCATGCCACCGGTGATGGGGGCGATAATATTCGTTATGGCTGAGCTCATTAACATGGAATATGTGGTCATCATGGTGGCCGCCTTTATCCCGGCCATTCTCTACTACCTCGGCTTGTTGATGCAGGTTGATGCCTACGCCGCCAGGGTAGGGCTGAAAGGGCTCGAGCAGCGTGAGTTGCCTACCATCTGGCCAACACTTAAGGAAGGTTGGATATATATCGTCGTTCTTATTTTCCTCGTATGGGGACTCCTCTACATGCGGTGGGAGCGGCTCGCCCCGTTCTATGCTTCCGGCCTGCTGATTCTTCTTACATTTTTCAAAAAGGATACCAGACTATCGTGGGGCAGAATCCGTAATATGATCGAGGAAATAGGGAAGCTGATAGCCCAGACTGTCGCCCTTATCCTCCCCATCGGCTTCATTCTCGGCGGTATGACGGTTACCGGCACCGCCCCGGCGTTTACCGCCGCTATTATTAATCTCGGAGAAGGTAACATCATCCTTATACTTTTATTAGGGGTAGCGGCTTGCTACGTACTTGGCATGGTGGGAATGGGTATCGGCGCGTACGTATTCCTGGCGGTAACCCTTGCACCGGCGATTGTTGAAGCGACAGGTGCCAATATCCTGGCCGTTCACCTGTTTATCGTGTACTATGCAATGCTCTCGGCAATAACGCCTCCCGTAGCCCTCGGCTCATTCGTAGCCGCCAGCATTGCCGGTTCCAGCCCGATGAAGACGGCCATGACATCAATGCGTCTCGGCGTGGTGATATATATTATCCCGTTTTTCTTCCTTTTCAGCCCGGCATTGATTTTCCAGGGGCCGATTCTTGATACCATATATCAATTTATATTGTGCGTTATCGGGGTAATCCTGGTTGCCGCGGGCATGGAAGGGTATTTGTTAAAAGTTGGCAAGCTGTCATGGTGGACCAGACCGTTCATGGTTGTCGGCGGATTTCTTATCACTATGCCCGGATGGATGACCGATGGCATCGGCGTCGGTATCGTCGTGGTGGGCATTGCTGTGGAACTGCTCCTGGTCAAGAAAAAACCAAAGTTATTGCAGCCTGCGTGAACGGAAGATGAACCGGAAAAGAGATTGTGTTAAGAATAGACAACGGAGGAAAAGGCCGGAAGACCTCACCGTAATATTCGATTGCGGAAGTGATGAGCGGCACGAGAACCGTTAGTTGTCAACGCCGTGCCAGGAACAGGCGGATGGCCCGTTCTGTTGCTTCCTCCAGTAATAGCGGCGCGGCGCCCATCGCTTCTGTTTTGTCCATGCAGCGCGGCAGGATGCTCATCACGGCATCGATGCCGTGCGCGTAGACGTTCTCGTATCCGTCACCGAGTTCACCGCAAAGGGCGACGACGGGCACATTCTGTTGCTTCGCTCTCCGCGCGATGCCGACAGCAGTTTTACCGAATGCCGTTTGAAAGTCCATCCGTCCTTCGCCAACCAGGACGAGGTCGGCACCGGCGAGGTGTTCATCGAACCCGATGCTGTCGCAGACGAGATCTACGCCGCTCTGCAGAGTAGCTCCCAGGAAGGCGACCAGTCCTGCGCCGAGCCCTCCCGCGGCGCCGCCTCCCGGTAACGTCCCGATATTCCGCCCCGTATCCCGCGCGACGATTGCGGCAAAATGCCGTAGCGCGGCATCGAGCTGCCTGACCATGTCCGGAGTGGCGCCTTTTTGCGGGCCGTAGACCTCTGCCGCCCCCTCCGGGCCATAGAGAGGATTGGTTACATCGCAGGCGCCGGATATCCTGGCGGTTTCAATGAGAGAATGACGCCCGGAGCTATCAATGTGATGAAGCAATGGCAACCCTCCGCCACCCCGCGGTATCTGGTTTCCCTTTTCATCAAGCAAGCGTATCCCCAAGGCTTCCGCCATGCCGGCCCCACCGTCGACAGTGGCACTGTCACCCAGGCCGATGATGACCGAACGGCACCCGGAATTCAGAGCGGCGAGGATGAGTTCTCCTGTCCCGAATGTGCTTGCCTTCAAGGGATCGAGCTTGTCCTTGGGGATGAGAGAAAGGCCTGAGGCGGCGGACATCTCAATCACGGCCGTAAGGCTGTCTCCGAGTATTCCCCACGCTGCGGTTACCGTGTCACCCAGCGGGCCATGCACCGCGGTATCTATAAGTTGGCCGCCGGTAGCTTCCACCATCGCACGCACGGTTCCGCTCCCGCCATCGGCTATCGGTAACAGCACGGTTTGAATAGCAGCATCGACGGCCGCTACGCCTTTCTGCATGGCGTTGGCGGCTTCACAGGCCTGGAGGCTACCCTTAAACGCCTGGGGAGCAATGACTATCTTCATGTGAAGTTACACCCTGTAGATTAATTGTTTACCGGGTTGAATGCGGATTCCGGTGAAATCGGCCGCTTGTCCGGCCAAATCGGCCACCCTGTGAAAAGGGCTCAGGGAGTGGCGCGCGGATGGTTATAGTTTAGCTCAATTAACTGTTATTGGCAACCGCCTCCTTTTCTCCTGTTTTCGGATGTGCTGCCGGCTCTGGTACGCATGGAATCGCCTCTAAGCTCGATCCGGTAGGCGTTATGTAGCAGCCGGTCACAGATGGCATCGGCCAGGGTGGGGTCACAGATATTCGGATGCCAGTCACCAATAGGACACTGACTGGCGATGATGGTAGCACCTAACTGGTAACGGTCCTCGATCACCTCCAGCAGGTCTCGCTGTTCCCAGTCTGCCAGTGCGGTGAGCAGGCACTGAAGATAGCAAGCCCTGGCAGACCAACGATGAGGACTGCCAGGGCTACGCAGGAATTCCATTTCATAACTGTAATTCTAACGTTTTATACGCCGTCCGGCAGACAGCCATATACCGTATGCCAGCACTAGTAATCCTGCTAACACAGCCCAGGGTAACACCAGACCGACTTTGTCTACCGACATTACGGTAATGCCAACAGCTGCTCCAGAGGGCGGCGGGGGGGGAGAAGGAGACGGCGGCGGAGTACCACACGGCGGAGTCACCTGCCAGGGGCCGGAAAGCCACGGATCATAGTCCACATAGGTCGAAACGGCATCACCGGATCCTGGGCCTACACTGCTTGGACCGCTGGCGTGCCCCCACCAGTTATTCTCGGCATTAATTGTTGTAGTGGTTTGATTCTCAATTCCGTAATTAGCACTGTCGACAATGTTGTTACAGTAAAT
>DATLAD010000075.1:0-3451 GCA_035527575.1 Dehalococcoidales bacterium | reverse complement strand
AAGATGTGAAGGCACATTTAAGTGAATTTGTGTTATTGTCGAAAGCCGAGTACGAAGAGCTGGCCGATAAAGTAAGAAGAAGTAACTATGATTGGAGAATGAGGAATGCAAAGAAGTTCAAAGGAGTTTGTATGAAGCACGTATCAGTTATAGCGATGGCTCTCTGCCTATTTAGCAGCACCTACGCTACACAACATGGGGAAGCCAAGAAACCGGTCAAAGTTTTTCTCCTTGCCGGTCAGTCAAACATGGAAGGCCAGGGCGTCGTTTCCATGGATCATCCCCGGGACTACAACGGTGGCAAGGGAAACCTTGTCGATATCATGAAAGATCCGAACAATGTCCACCTCTATAGGCACCTTAAGAACGAAAAGGGCGAATGGGTTGTTCGTGATGATGTCAAGATAACGTTCAGAGACCGAAGCGGCGGATTGACCATCGGATACACCGGTTATGGCGGCACAAGCCATATCGGCCCTGAGCTTCAGTTCGGTCATGTGGTGGGCGATTATTATGCCGAGCCGGTGCTGCTCATAAAGACGGCTTGGGGCGGCAAGAGTCTCTTTAAGGATTTCCGTCCCCCGAGTTCAGGAGGGACGGTGGGGCAGTTTTACAAGCTGATGCTGGAAGATATTCATAAGGCTCTCGACAATATGGAAGAGAATTTTCCCGATCTTGTCAGCCGGGGGTATGAGATTGCGGGCTTTGTCTGGATGCAGGGCTGGAACGATATGTGCACGCCCGAGGCGATACCGGAATATGATAAGAATCTGATTAACCTGGTAAAGGACCTGCGCAAAGAATTCAAGTCGCCGAATCTGCCCGTTATTATTGGTGAACTCGGCAATGGGGGTCCAGAGGCCGGCGGCAATATGGCGGCTTTCAGAAAGGCTCAGAAGAAGGGTGCCGAACAGATTGATAACGCTGCCTTTGTCATTACGCACGACTTCTGGCGTGATCCTCAGAAGTCACCTAATGTAAGCCATGGTCATCACTGGTGTGGTAATGCGGAGAGTTATTTTCTCATCGGTGATGCCCTGGGTAAGGGGATCATAAAGGTTATCGAGGCAAAGGATTCGAAGAGCAAGGATTAATTGTTGCTCCCAGCGGCTGGCCAATAGGATAGTAATATGAGATACTTAATTTTCTTTCTAATCTTGTTTTGTGCAGGCTGTTCTCCCGTCCCTAAGGTCAGCGGTCTTGACCTTCATTTAGGTAAGCACGAACACGGGCTATGGTACGATTCAGATAAAAAAGTATATGACCCGAACGGTTGGGGATTAAAGTTTTCTATACTCTATGGCAAGCTGGTTGACCCTTACGGCAAATGGGGCGACAATCCCTGGAATGGTGATAAACCGGTTTTTGTCCTTCGCAGTCCGTTTATCATATTTCCATATATCTCAATCTCTCTGGGTGAATATGGTCTTTATCTGGGCGTTAAGCCGTATGAGGTCTGGGCGCCGAAACATTTAGCATCTGACAGTTACGGCCCGTGGTGGAGTGATGAAGTAGGAACAGAGAATAACCCGGCAGAGTTTTTGTGTTTTACAGCAAGTATCAGACGTACACGCTGGAAATAAAATGAGTACGAAAGCTCTATACAGACACAAGAGGAGTGGTGATCTATTCGCAATCGAGACCGATGAGAACGGCAAAGTCGTATGCACCAGCGGGCCGCTGCTTGTAAAAGACCTGAATCCGGAAGAGCTTGATTATGATAATTACTGGGATGAGGATGTAACGGCACATTTGAGTGGATTTGTGTTATTGTCGAAAGTTGAGTACGAAGAGCTGCTTAAGAGAACTGGCTTCTCTATCCAGGAAACGCAACGGTCTATCTTTAGTGAACTCAATCGCCGTAAAGAGAAGAAACGGAAATAGATTTATCATACACGGCAATTGACCAATAAAATAGGCGAGACATTATGACGTTAGAGGAAAGAGCACGGACAGTGCTAAGACGCTATCTTATACGTTGCCATAAGGCCATATCTGCCGGTTAACCTATTCTTCCGCTGCTTGTCGTGTGGCGATGGGTACATACCCTGCCTCCAGGCCCGGCGGCGGGATTACAATCAAGGCCGGGTCAACATCCGCCAGTTTCCCAATCGCCGGTGGCGCCAGGTAGTCGCGGTCTTTTGTCCAGTTCCGGTGGAGTGTTTCCACCCGCGCCTGCAGGCTCTCCCGCTCTTTATCCGTTAAATCGGCCTTGAGCAATGCAGGCTGGTCGGCGAATCGATACCAGTAGTACGTCACCGTACTACCGTCCCCCGGATGCGACTGGAAAGGTCCTGCCACGGGGCCAGGCTTCTTCCAGCAACTCTCCGCATCGTCAGGAGTAACGTAGGGTTTGGAGGGATCATCGAGGGGGCGACTAAAGCTAACCTCGGCCAGCCCTGTTTCGGCCGGAATGTCCTGGGGTAGTACCGGGATCCACTTGGCCTTTCCATTATCATCTTTCACCAGTCGGTAGTATTCGGGGAGCGTCACCAGTGGGCCATCCTTGGTGTCTTTTCTCGTCACCTGCTCGTAATCCCACCGGTATCCAAAGGTACTTGAATCAGGCGCGAAGGGGCTGGCAAAAGAATCCCAGGCGATAGGTGCCCTTTCTTCCCTGGAGTCCTGAGGCTTATAGATCCTCCATGTTGCCCCGCCTCGTCCGGGAAAGCTGTGTACAACAGCCGCCGAGGGATCGATAGCGCCGTTCGCCGGGGGGCCACCCTCGAACCAGGCCTTGACGGTATCCCAGAGTGCCTTCTTGTTGTAGGCGGTAACCCGGTGTACGACCGCCGAATCGCCCTGTGGCCATCGGGGAAACGAGGTCGGAGCTATTCGGGCGTAGGTCTCCCCCTTCTCGTCAATGGACTGGACGCTGGGGACATACTGTGTTTCCATCTGCAAAGCCCTGTTGGGCTGGGAGGGACGGGTATCCAGAAACATGCCAGCCAGGTTTGGGTCGTCCACAGTCACTCGGGACCAGAAATAGGGAGTAAAGAAAGCAACCGGGCCTTTGAAATTTCCCGTATTCAAAAACAAGGTCCAACAGTTATTTCCGGTAGGAACGTTTTTCCCGGCGGTGGTGGATTTGGCCGTGGTCAGGGGAAGCGGCAGGTACCCGTAGCCGAACAGTTCACCGCAGGTACCTTGTTTCAGATTCAGGCCATCGGGGGGCCACAGCAACCACGGACTCAGTTGTGCCACACCGTACTTGCCGTTCGGTTTATCCCAGTCCCTTCCTTTGCCGGCCCCGGGTCCGTTGGCCCATGCACTGAAATTCAAGGCCACCCCGCCCATAATGAACTTCGGTGTTTCCGTGGCAAACCGCGTGTCACGCCACCAGCCCAGGCCGCCCTCAATATCGGAATACAGTTTGTCAGGCGTTGGGCCGTCATACTGAGCGTGCATCCAGGTGCCGAACAGACCTGTTTGAAAACGATTCCCCGGATAT
>DATLAD010000074.1:0-9188 GCA_035527575.1 Dehalococcoidales bacterium | reverse complement strand
TACCTGAAGGAGAAAGGTCACAGCGAGGAGACCATGCTGACCGCCGGCCTGTTGATAAAGTCGGAGGACGGCCGTACCTACGACCGCTTTCGCGGCAAGCTGATGTTCCCCATCCGCGATATCCGGGGACATGTGACCGGCTTCGGGGCCCGCGTCCTGGACGACTCGCTGCCCAAATATGTGAACTCCCCCCAGACCCCCACCTTCGATAAGAGCGGCACCCTTTACGGCATCGACCGCGCCGCCCCGGAGATAAGGAAGCAGGACGCCACCATCATCATGGAAGGCTACATGGACGTCGTCAACGCCCACCAGAACGGCATCACCAACGCCATCGCCTCCATGGGCACGGCGGTCACGGAAACGCAGGTAAACACGCTGAAGAAACTGAGCCGGAACCTCATTCTCGCCCTCGATGCCGATGCCGCCGGCGAAGAAGCCATGCTGCGCACCGTCGGCTACGAGAACATCCTGAATGCCGAAATGAGGGTTATCGTTATGCCGGAGGGTAAAGACCCGGACGACGTTATTAGAGAAGATGTAAATACTTGGCAGAGCCTGGTAAATCAAGCCATACCATTAATGGATTATATGTTTGAAAAAACAACAGTAAACCTCGACCTAACCACCGCCAGAGATAAATCCCACGCCGTGGAAAGGCTCCTGCCCATTATTGCCGCCATCAACGACCCCATCCGCCAGGCGCATTACCTCCAAAAGCTGGCCGGACTGGTAAAGGTGGATATAAATACCATCAAAGCATCACTGAGCCGGATGAAACAGCCTGCAGTCAGACGCCGGGCACCGGCAGCAAAACCGGCGACGATTACACAGGCCGCGCGCCCGCTGGTAGCCACCTCCCGCGAAGAATACCTCCTGGCGATACTCCTGCAACACCCCGAGCTCAAGGACGGACTGGAAGGGCTTTCTCCCGAATACTTTGAAAGCAGTGAAAACCGGGAAATTTTCAACGCCTGGCGGGAGGTCGGGGATGCAACCTCGTTGAAAGAAAAACTGGACCCGGCCATTCACGAGCATCTGGACGTTATAATAAATAAGAAGCTCCCGGAATCCAGGAACAATATCGAGCAGAAGCTGATTGATAGTATCATGCGACTCAAGGAAAAATACCTGAAAAATATAGCCGCCCGGAAAGCGGAATCGGGTGAAGCCGACATCGACCCCGCCCGACTTGAAGAAGATATTAAAATCAGCGCGCAGTTGAAAGAGCTTGACGCCCGCAGGGGCAAGAAAAGAAATCCTTCTTACTCGGGAAGGACAAGGAGATGATTATGGACAAGGACAAAGATAATCTGGACGCACTGCATAACCGCGAAAATTTTGAGGATATGCCTCCTCATGAAATATTGAATCCCGGTGCGAAATCTGATTCGCTGTATAACGAACCCGCAGAATCCGACGAGGAAATGGAAGACAAGGGCGTTTCCGAATCCGACGAAAAATGGACCCAGACCAAGGACTTTGATGAAGAAAAAGAAGACCCCCCGCTGGAACTGGACATAGAGCTCCCCTCGGAAGAAATGGCCGAGCAGGATATCACCGACGACCCCGTGCGCATCTACCTTCACGAAATCGGCCGGGTGCACCTCCTTACCGCCGATAACGAGAAGACCCTGGCCAAGCAGATGGAGGAGGGAAAATATATCAACAACATCAAACAGGAATATTCCCAGAAACACGGCCGGCAGCCCTCCGCTACGGACATTATCCTGGTTATGCTCCAGAACCTGGGACGGTCTTCCCAGCTTGTTCACCTCCTCCATGAACAACTCGGCCTGCCCAAGACCGACGGCCTTACGGAAAGCGTTTACAATGAAAAACTGCAGAGGACTATTGATAACGCCATCGACCCGCAGGTTATTCATGATATCTCCTTAAAGCTCGATATAACCGTCACCGAAATGGAAGAAATGTTGATTAACCTGTCGCGGGGCAGTCGATTGCTTCCCGAGGCCGTCCGCGAGGCTATCGGCAACGATATCAAATTCTCCGATGTCGACAAACTGGCCGCCGACCCTGCATTTATATCTCACATCCAGGCCAGCGAAAGGCAGTCCTCGATATATTTCAACGATATCATCCGCGAGGGGAAAAAAGCGGAAAGGCACCTCATCGAGGCCAACCTGCGCCTGGTGGTAAGCGTCGCCAAGAAACATATCGGCCGCGGCATGTCCCTGCTCGACCTCATTCAGGAGGGCAATATCGGCCTGATGAGGGCCGTGGAGAAGTTCGACTACCGTAAAGGCTATAAATTCAGCACCTACGCCACCTGGTGGATTCGCCAGGCGCTGACGCGCGCCATCGCCGACCAGGCCCGTACCATCCGCATACCGGTGCACATGGTGGAGACCATCAACCGGCTGCTCAGAATCAGCCGACGCCTCGCCCAGGAGTACGGCCGTGAACCTACCTCACGGGAGATTGCCAAGGAAATGGAGGTATCTTCGGACAAGGTCAGGGAAATCGTCAAGGTATCGCAACTGCCCATATCCCTGGAGTCGCCCATTGGTGAGGAGGAAGACAGCCCCCTGGGCAACTCCATCGAAGACAGGAACGCCCTGCCGCCGGTGGATATCGCCTCCAAGCAGCTTCTCAAGGAGCAAATCGAGGATGTCCTGGGCACTCTAACCCCCCGCGAGCAGCGCGTCCTCCAGCTCCGGTTCGGCCTTGAGGACGGGCGCAGCCGCACCCTGGAAGAGGTCGGCGTGGAGTTCAACGTAACGCGGGAAAGAATCCGCCAGATTGAAGCCAAGGCCCTGCGCAAGCTCCGCCACCCCTCCCGCAGCCGCAAGCTCAAGGACTATCTGGAATAGAAGGTGGATTAAATCCCCCTGTGTCCCCATTTACAAAAGGGGGAGGCGTAATTTTTAACGGGATAAGCCACAGATGATACGGGGGCGGTTTGGGTGGGAAAAGATAACGGCGAGGCAGGGGTGGGGAAGTCCTTTTATCCTATTTGAACATCCCCATGATGTTCTTCGGCAGCTTGCCCATTACGCCCATCTTCATAAACTTCTGCATCTGCTGGAACTGGTTGAGAAGCTGATTAACGTCGTGTGTTTTTGTGCCGCTGCCCTGGGCGATGCGCCGCCGCCGACTCCCCCCGATGATTGAAGGATTCTGCCGTTCCCGGGGAGTCATCGAAAGTATGATGGCCTCCACCTTCTGCAGCTGCGCTTCCTGGGCGCCGTCGGGCAGTCGACTGGCTATCTTGGACACGCCCGGCAGCATCTCGGCCAGCTGTGCGATTGGCCCCATTTTCTTGATGGCTTTCAGCTGCTCCAGGAAGTCCTCCAGGTTAAAACTGGCCGTCTTCATTTTCCTCTGCAGCTCCTGGGCCTTCTCCGCGTCGAGGGTCTTCTCCGCCTTCTCAATGAACGTCAGGACGTCGCCCATCCCCAGGATACGCGACGCCAGCCTGTCAGGATAGAACGGCTCGAAGGCGTCGGTTTTTTCCCCGATGCCGATGAACTTTATAGGCACCCCGCTGACCCACCGAATGGATAAAGCCGCCCCGCCCCGCGCATCGCCGTCCATCTTGGTCAGGATAAGTCCCGTCAGGCTGACACGAGCATGGAAATCCTCGGCTACCCGCACGGCATCCTGGCCGGTCATAGCATCCACCACCAGCAGCACCTCGTCCGGCTTGAGCGCCTTCTTCACCTGCGCAAGCTCCGCCATCATCTCTTCATCGATGTGCAGTCGACCCGCCGTATCGACGATGACATGCGTGGCCGCCAGCTTCCTGGCCTGGGACATGCCGTGGGCGCAGATGTCTTTGCTGGCCGTTTTAGGGTCTTCGTTAAACACCGGCACATCGAGCTGCTTGCCCAGCGTAACCAGCTGCTCGATGGCGGCAGGACGCCGATTATCCGCGGCCACCAGCAGCGGTTTCTGTCCGGTGTGCTTCAGGTGCAGCGCCAGCTTGGCGGCGGTGGTCGTTTTGCCGCTCCCCTGGAGTCCCACCATCATAATGACAGAGGGAGGCTGGGAGGCCTGCGTTAGCCGGCTCCCCTCTCCGTCACCGAGGGTGGCAACGAGCTCTTCATTAACGATTTTTATAATCTGCTGGGCGGGGGTGAGGCTCTCCATGACCTCTTTGCCGATGGAGCGCTCCTTGACCCGGCCGGTGAAGTCTTTCACCACCTTGAAATTGACATCCGCCTCCAGCAGGGCCAGCCGCACCTGGCGCATGGCCTCGTCTATATCTTTTTCGGTGAGCTTGCCGCGGTTGCCCAGCAGGCGAAAGACAACATTCAGCTTTTCACTGAGGACTTCAAACATGACAGTTTAATTGTAAGGGGAGAAGGGTAAGTGGGTCAAGGCGCTTCAAATACCCCCCCTTTCGCCTGTTATCTATTTCCACCCATGCCGCCCTCGTATCATTCTTTGCTTATCCCGCAGTTTTACCCTGCCCCACCACAGCGGGGCGTCTAAGAGGGGCGCCAGCCCCTCTTTTAATTCTTCCCCCTTCCCTTCACTAATACCTAAGGGAAGGGGGAAAAAGGGGGATAGGTTCACCTGAAAATACAGGGGGTGAGGTAGAAAATAATCCCCCCTTCCCCCTGAAAACCTTACCATGAAATACTTTTTACAAAGTGTAACGTGGAAACAAAAACCTGTCCCTAAAGTCACCCTTACGATATAAATAATGGCTTCATTACCATTGGGTGATTTACATCTAAATATAATAGTCGTAAGATAAAAATATAGACAGTTTGAGTAAGTATATAGACGGCATAGGTGTTCCTGATGAAAATACTATTCAATATACTTCTACTCATGGGTGGTTTGTGCGGAGCCGCTATAGCCTTTCAAAGTAATATCGTTGTGAATTCGTCACTGGAGATGATTAACGGAATGGAGCTTTCTATCATGCTTGGTGTGTTCTCTATCATAGTAATGATTAGCGCAATAGTGAATATCTTTACTACTGATTAATATTTACATAAGGATTCTCGCTAACCGCTTGCTTGAATATCTACCCTTTCCCGGTATGAATAGCCCGGCATTATTCTTTGTTTATCTCTTAGTATGTTCCCTCCTCCCCTTTTCGCCTGTTATCTATTTCCACCCATGCCGCCCTCGTATCATTCTTTGCTTAGCCCTTAGTTTTACCCTGCCCCACCACAGCGGGGCGTCTAAGAGGGGCGCCAGCCCCTCTTTTAATTCTTCCCCCTTCCCTTCACTAATACCTAAGGGAAGGGGGATAAAGGGGGATAGGTTCACCTGAAAATACAGTGAGTGAGGTAGAAAATAATCCCCCTTCCCCCCAATATTTCTTAATGCCCGCCAAAAGATGTTACAATATCACTATATCCAGCGCATTCAGAAGGAGATTATGTAAAATGGCCAGAACGAAATACGGCAAATACATCGTCACAGAGCTAAAAATACCGCCGGAAAAACAGAAAATCGCCGCCGAGTATTCAAAGTATGCCACCCGTATCCTCTGGATGGACGAGAACGTAGTGGACGGCGCCTTCCACATGAACACCGCCTGGTATCTAAAATCCGCCACCACGGTGGAAAGCACCTCGCATGTCCATGATACCGACGAGATTATCGGCTTCTTCGGCAACAATCCCAAAGACCCGTACGACCTCGGCGGCGAGATAGAAATCTGGCTGGAAGACGAAAAGCATATCATCACCCGCTCCGCCATGCTCTTTGTCCCCGCCGGGATGAAACACTGCCCCCTGATACTCAGGCGCGTCGACCGTCCCATCTTCCACTTCACCACCGTCACCGGCGGCCGGTATATTAAAGACGAAAAGAAATAACACGAAAGATTCCACATCGCGTTTCAGAGGCGCGCCAGACCCCCTGTCATTCTGAGTAACGGAGTGACGAAGAATCCGTACTTTTATTGTCATTGGAGGAAGTCGCTCCCAAGAAGGACGACGAAGCAATCCCCTCTCCACGCCCCCCTGTCATTGCGAGCGCAGCGAAGCAATCCGTCCCTTAATTTTCCCCTTAAAAACTTTGTGGTGTCTTGTCCTGTTCTCTTCATGGATTTTGTCCCCTCCCCTCTGGAGGTGAGCCAGGCGGTCAACTATGCTAAAATGATGTCGAGATGATTCCCGTCAAGCTGAAAATGCGCAACTTCATGTGCTACCGCGATAACGTCCCGCCGCTGGAATTCACCGGCATTCACCTCGTCTGCCTCTCCGGCGACAACGGCAACGGCAAGTCGGCCATCATCGACGCCATAACCTGGGCGCTATGGGGCAAAGCCCGCGCCAGCAGCATTGACGACCTTATCCACACCACGCAATCGGAGATGGAGGTGGAATTCGATTTTGCCATTGGCCCACAGATTTACCGCATCATCCGCAAGCGCTCCCGCCCGAAAAAACGAGGGGGTGCGGGGCAAAGCAGCCTCGACCTCATGGTAGCCAGTGGCGACGGTTTCAGGGTAATCTCCGGCAATACCATGGACCAGACACAGGAAAAAATCATCAAAGAAATCCTGCACATGGACTACGACACTTTTATCAACAGCGCTTACCTGCGGCAGGGACACGCCGACGAGTTCACCCGCCAGGCCCCGTCGAAACGCAAGGAGGTGCTGGGCAATATCCTCGGGCTTTCCCTCTACGATGAGCTTGAAGACCGGGCCAGGACGCTCGCCAGGCAGCACGAATCAACCAGCGTCCAGCTGGAAAATACCATCAACGAAATCAACAACGAGCTGTCCCAGAAGCCGGCCTACGAAGCGGAGCTGGAACGGGCGCAGGGTGCTCTCTCCCGTATCGATGCGATAGTAAAAGAAAAAGAGGCCGGACTGAACGAGTTGCGAAAGAAAAAAGAAGCCCTGGAGAGCAAGAAGTCGCAGCTTGACGAACTGGAGGCACGCATCAACAACAGCACACGTGACCTCCAGCGCTGGGAACAGCAGACCAACCAGCACCTCTCCCGGATAAAAACCTACGAAGAGGTAATCGGCCGGCGGGAAACCATAGAATCAGGCTACGCTCAATTTACAGAGGCGAAGAAAACGAACGACGAGCTCGAACAGAAATTCCGGCAATCGGTCAATCTGGACAGGCAAAAAACACAGCTGGAGAAAAAAATAACCGAAGCTAAAAACGAGCTACTCAAAAGCCACGCTCTGAATCAGCAGAGAATTAACGACCTGGAAGCCAGGGCGCAGAACTTAATCGAACTGAGAAATCGACTTAACCTGGCACAGTCAAAGATGCGCCAGATGGGGGAGTCGGAATCAACGCTGCGCCAGAAAGAACAGGCCGTACAGGAAACGCAGAAGCAGATTAGCTACCTGGAAGCCGAAAAGGCCCGACTGGAACGGGAAATCGGTGAGGTGACGGAAAAGCTCGACCTCTTAGCGTCGCATACCGGGTCCCATAAGGAAGCAAAATGCCCGCTCTGCGAGACCGAGTTGACACACGAAGGCCTGACCCTCATCGAGTCCAAGTATACTAAAGAAAAACAGGAGAAATCAGACGCGTTGAAGGCGAACCGGGACAGTCTGGCGCAGAAAAGGGCGGAATTCGAGGCGCTGCAGAAAGAGAGGAGCCAGATAGAATCGGGGTTGAACCAGGAGAAATCCAGGGTACAGGGACAGATAAGTGTCCTCACCAGGGATATTGGCGAAATCGAACAAGACGAGCAAAAGCTGGCGGGACTGCGGGAAACCCTGAATGACATCGAACAGCGCCTGGCAAAAAGGGATTTCGCCATCGCCGAGCAGCAGGCCATGGCAGACATCGAGGCCGAACTGACCGGACTCGACTACGATTCGGCCAGGCACGAACAGGCACGGCAGCAGTTAAAGCAACTGGAACCCTACGAACGCGACAAGAACACCCTTGACGAGGCGGAAAGGCTTATCAATCAGGAAAAAGAGGCGGCAGCGCGCGCCGGGGAAGCCGCCCAGGGACTCCGCGACAGCCTGAAGCTCGATAACGAGAAAAAAGAAGCCCTGACGGCGGAACTGACACGGCTCCCCGCGCTTCGTGATGAGCTGGCCACCGCCGAGGCCGAGTATAGAGACCTCGCCGGTCAGCGGAGCCAGGCCCAGGAAGCGGTGGGTAGCGTCAAGGCAAAGATACAGCGCTGCGCCGAGCTGGAAATAAAGAAGAAAGAGAAAGAAAGCCAGCTGGCACAGGTCTCCAGAGAAGAGACTATCTATCGGGAACTGGCCAGGGCTTTCGGCAAGACGGGCATACAGGCCCTGATAATCGAAACAGCACTTCCAGAAATACAAACGGAGGCCAACGCGCTTCTAGCCCGCATGACCGATGGCAGAATGACCGTGAAATTCGATACGCAGAAGGAAACTAAAAAGGGCACCGTGCAGGAGACGCTGGATATTACTATCGCTGACGAGTTGGGCACCAGGAACTACGAAATGTTCAGCGGCGGCGAGGCCTTCCGCATCAACTTCGCCATACGCATCGGCCTGTCACGGCTGCTCGCCAAACGGGCCGGGGCGCCGCTGCCCACCCTGATTATCGACGAGGGCTTCGGCACCCAGGACAATACCGGCCTGGAAAAACTTCAGGAAGCAATTAAGTCCATACAGGACGACTTCGAGAAAATACTGGTGGTCACCCACATGGACGAACTGAAAGACGCCTTCCCAACCCGCATTGATATTACCAAGACGGCGGAAGGCTCGATGATATCGGTGAACTAGTCTCCTAAAGCCCCAGGTGTGGGGCAATCCCCTTCATCGCCTCCACCCCGATGGCGATGAACTCATCGAGCTCAAGGCCGATACCGGCGCATTTTGCGATTTGCTCCCGGTTGGCCCCGGCGGCGAAGCTCTTTTCCTTGAACCTCTTGCGTACCGAATTCAGCTCCAGACTCTCTATCTTTTTATCGGGTCGCACCAGTACTGCCGCCGTAATCAGGCCGGTGAGGGGGTCGGCACAGAAAAGCGCCTTCGCCATGGGAGTTTCCGGGGCAACACCGTGGGTCTCGTTGTGGCAGAGGATGGCATTGGCAATCGCTTCGCTGGCACCCATGTCCCGGGCAAGGTCGGCTCCCAGCTTGCTGTGGCTGGCCATATCGCTTTCGGTAAGCTCGACGTCGATGTCATGGAGCAGTCCGGCCAGTCCCCATTCGTTTTCATCCTCGCCCATACGCCTGGCCAGGGACCGCATGATGGCCTCCGTGGCTAACATGTGTTTTATCAGGTT
>DATLAD010000073.1:0-6055 GCA_035527575.1 Dehalococcoidales bacterium | reverse complement strand
GTTCGGCGCCTACCGCAGCGACCAGAGGCTGGTTAAACTGTGGGCGGATAACTGCGACGGGGTCATGGACTGGCTCCTGGATATGGCGGAGGCAGCCGGGATAGAAGTCGTCCTGGACACGACGACCAAGCCCTGGTATTTCCCTAACTACCCGTTAATCCATGTCTTCATGCCCAAGTACCAGGAGACCCTGGCCGAGATGTTGCAGAGTAATGCCAGGGCAAAAGGCGTGGACTTTCGCTTCCAGACCCCGGCCGTACGCCTGCTTAGGGAGGAAAAGGGCCGGGTCACCGGCGTCATCGCCAGAAACTCCAATGGTGATTATGCGCAGTTCAATGCCCGCCGGGCGGTGGTGCTCTGCACCGGCGACTACGGGAACGACCGCCGTATGGTCGAGAAATACTGCTGGCCGGTGCTGGGTGAGCTCAAGTGCGCTTACGTACCCGAACATGAGCCCGGCCTCAATACCGGCGACGGGCACAAGATGGGGATGTGGGTCGGGGCGGCGATAGACGAGCCCCCTCACTGCGCCATGCTATTCGACTGGGCGGTATGGAGCCAGAAAGGGCTATTCAACCTGGCGCGCCAGCCGTGGCTATACGTAAATCTCGACGGGGAGCGATTCATGAATGAAGACCTGCCCTGGGGCTACGAATGCGCCCAGATACTGCAGCAGCCGGGCCGCGTCGCGTGGTCGGTATGGGACGCTAAATACAACCAGGAAATACCCGAAATGAGGAGCCAGTGCTGTAAAAACATGGGGCCGCCGACGTATCTATGGAACCCGATACAGCTAGATGAGGCGCTGGAAAAAGGGAACGTGCTCACCGCCGCGACCATCGAAGAGCTGGCGCGTGAGATAAACGCACCGGCGGAAACATTTAAAGCTTCCGTGGCGAGGTACAACGAACTGGCGCGGCAAGGTAAAGATATGGACTTCGGCAAACACCCCGACCGCCTGACGACTATCGAGGAGCCGCCGTTTTACGCCTGCCAGATGGAGACCCGCTACATGGTGATTCTGAGCGGCTTAAAGGTCAACACGAATCTGCAGGTGCTGGACACGGAGAGGCATGTTATCCCGGGCCTGTACGCGGCGGGAAACGTCTCCGGGGGATTCTTCGGGAACCATTACCCGACCACGGTACCCGGCGCCACTCACAGCCGGGCCTGGACCTTCGGGCGCCTGGCGGGGCTGAACGCTGCGGCGTTGACAAAGCCGGATTAATAGAGCCAAAATTAGATATAAACCGGCATCAGTGAAAGGAGAACGAATTGGCGGACACGAAAGAGGGATATTCGTTCAGATGCATGCGGTGCCTGGGCGGCCGGATATCCGTGCCCCGCGGGGAAAACACCGCCCATTGTCCTCACTGCGGCCAGGGCTGGCGCATTACCTGGGTAACACCCGAGGTGGCTAAGATAAGGGGCAGATTAATCGAGCGAGGAGAACATGATGGAACGGTTAGCCATAATTGACCTTACTACCGAGCAGGTAGTCTGTAAGGATATTCCGGACGAACTTTTGAGAATGTACCTGGGCGGCGAGGGGCTCAATGTCTACCTGTTGTACAATCACCTGGCCCCGGGAACCGACCCGCTCAGTCCCGATAATCCCCTGATATTCGGGGCGGGACTGGTATCGGGGTACGATGTCTCCTCATCGAGGTTCGAAGTAACCTCGAAGTCGGTCGAGGGTGAGGGCGGTTTCGGCACGAGCAACTGCGGCGGCCACTGGGCTGCCGAACTCAAGTTCGCCGGATTTCAGCACCTCGTCATCAAAGGCAAGGCCTCCCGCCCTACTTACCTGTGGATTCACGACGGCGAAATCGAGTTCCGCGACGCCTCTTTCCTGTGGGGGCACGATACTTACGAATGCCAGGAACTGATACAGGACGACCTCGGCGATACGCAGGTAAAGGTAGCCATGATTGGACAGGCCGGCGAAAACCTGGTGAAGTTCGCCAACATCATGCACGGACTCAAAAGGGCCGCCGGCAGGACGGGCATGGGCTGCGTTATGGGGTCGAAACTGCTCAAGGCGATAGTCGTCAGGGGCAGGCAGGGGCTGAAAGCCCGCGACCCCGATAAATTACTGGATATATATTCCAACCACTACCGCCAGATTACCAGCACCAAGATTTATCCCGTTATCTCCCGGTACGGCACCCTCACCATTTTCTGCGTGGCCAATCAAAGCGGGACGATGTCCGTCAGGAACAACCAGTCCAACTACTTCGAGGAGGCCGAAGGGCATCTGGACGACGAAATCTTCGAGGAGCAGTACAAGACCAAGACGCTGGCCTGCTACGCCTGCCCGCTGCGGTGCAGTCACCGCTACCGCATCAACTCCGGCCCCTATGCGGGGGTGTGGGGAGAGGGCCCTGAATTCTATATGATGGCCGGGTTCGGGCCGGCGGTCGGTAACGCCGACTGGGATCTCATCCTGGCCGCCAATACGTTAATCAATCGCTACGGACTGGATGTCGGTTCGAGCAGCGGCTATATCGCCTGGCTGATGGAGCTATGGCAGAGGGGAATTATCGATGAAAAGGACACGGGAGGCCTGAATCTCGAATGGGGCAATAAAGAGTCGATACTGGCCCTTCTCCACCAGATGGCGAAGAACGAAGGGCTCGGGGGCATGATAGGTCAGCAGGCATCGAAATCGGTCAAGGCCTTCGGCCCGGAAGCCGAAAAGTACCTGTACGTTCAGCGCGGCATGATGCACGAAAGCCCCCAGAATTTCCGGGCGGCCCGGGCGACGGCGCTCGGAGAAGCTACGGCCAACCGGGGCAGCGACCACCTGAAAGGCAGGTGCTCCCTTGAGTTTTTCGCGATGCCTCCCGAAGTTCTGGCGAAGATATACGGTCGGCCCGTCGCTTCCGCCCTCAATTCCTGGAACGGCAAGCCGTGGATGGCCGCCTGGACGCAGAATTTCACCACCGTCGTCGATTCCCTCGGCTACTGTAAGTTCGCCACCATCTATCCGGGCTCCACTCACAACCTGGGTTATAATAATTTCTGCGAAACAATTAATGCCGTCAAAGGCTGGGAGATAACCCCGGAAGAGCTGATGGAAGCGGGAGAGAGAATCTGGAACCTGGAGCGGATGTTCATACAGCGCGAGACCGGGGCTCTGAGGGAACACGACATACCGCCTTCCATATATTTTCAGCCGCAGCCCCTGGAACCCCTGAAGGGAGAGAAACTCGACCGCGATGAGTACGACCGGGCGCTCGACGAGTATTACGAAATCCGCGGCTGGACTAAAGAGGGCGCGCCGGCGCGTGAAACGCTGGCCAGGCTTAAGCTGGACCGGGAGCCCACTCATTTACTGTAAACCTTGAGGAGATTGATTTAATGGAACAGAAGACCTTTTTTATACGCGCCGAGTTCTGCACCGGTTGCGGACTCTGCCAGCTGGCCTGCTCTATGGTCAAGGAAAAGGAACCCAACCCGGCCAGGGCCAGGATATCGGTCCAGAGGCTGGTGATGGACGGCCTGATGCTCCCCTATATCTGCCTGAACTGCAAAAAACCCCCCTGTATCGAGGCATGCCGTCGCAAGGCTATCACCAAAGATGCGCGAACGGGCTGGGTGACCATAGATAAAGAGAAATGCAATAACTGTACTCTGTGTATAGCCGCCTGCCCGTACCAGGCTATAGTGCTGACACCGGAGAAGGACGTGCTGCTCTGCGATGTCTGTGGAGGCAGTCCGAAGTGCGTGGAGATGTGCCCGACCGGGGCCGTTCAGTTCGCCAGCCGCACCGAGGGAGTCGCCGGCCCAACCGACAGGGCGGCGCTGGACATCTTTAAGTCTTAAGGAAAACCGAATCATATTAAAAAGGAGAGAAAACATGAAGTCGCCGTATTCGCTGAAAATAGACGCCTACGCCCACATTGTACCGCCAAAATACGGAGAAGCCCTCCATAAGGTAGCCCCGGAAATGTACGAACGCCAGGTACTGCCCTGTCCGCCGCTATACGACCTCGATGAAAGGTTCCGGATAATGGACAAATACGAGCCTCTCAGGCAGGTATTGACACTGGGCAGGATTCCCGTCGAGCACGTCGCCGGGCCGGCCAAAGCAGCCGAACTGGCGGAGCGCGCCGACGATGAAATGGCCGAACTGGTCAACAAGTACCGCGACAGGTTTTGCGGCGCGCTGGCCACACTCACCATGAACAACATGGACGCGGCGCTGAAAGAGACCGACCGGGCGATTAAAGACCTGAAGTTCAAGGGCGTTTACCTGCATACCCCCGTAGACGAGAAGCCGCTCGACGCGCCGGAGTTCCTGCCGCTCTATGAAAAGATGTCCGAGTATGACCTGCCCATAGTCATCCACCCGATGAGAAGGGTAAACCACCCGGACTACCTGACCGAAAAAGAGTCCAGGTACAACATGTTCAGCCTTTTCGGCTGGCCGTACGATACCACGTCCGCCATGGCGCGGCTGGTGTTCAGCGGCATCATGGAGAAATATCCCAACCTGAAGATTGTCACGCATCACCTGGGCGGCATGGTGCCGTTCTACGCGGAAAGGATAAGGCAGTTCACCCAGTTGTTCTCACTTAACAGCGAACTCGGGGAAGGGTTGTTCCTGAAAAAGGAAATCGTCGACTATTTCAAGATGTTTTACGCCGATACGGCCATTTACGGCAACCCGGCGGCGTTAATGTGCGGTCATGACTTCTTCGGGCCGGACCACGTGCTCTTTGGAATCGATTTCCCTCTCGGCGATATCGAACACGGCGACAGGAATTACCGTCAGACAATAAACGCCATCGAACAGATGGATATCACCGAAGAGGACAAAAAGAAGATTTACGAGGACAACGCCAGGAAGCTGATGCGTTTGCCGATATAGGCAGGCGATGGTGGGCGGTAGAGGACTTGAACCACTGACCTCCGCGATGTCAACGCGGCGCTCTAACCAACTGAGCTAACCGCCCACGGCTACTGTAATTCTACTAGATACCCCCTTTACAGTCAACCTCCCGGGTAAGCACGTGTAATTAACCCCACGATGTGATAAAATACCTTCCAATAACCGTAGGAACTGCGGAGGCAAGCTAAAATGAACGTCTTAAAAGGCCTGGGAACCGCTATTTTGAGCTTCCTGCTCTTCCTGTCACTCACCGTTTTCGGCACGGCCTTTCTCCTCCACAGCACCATACTGAGTCCCGACTTCGTGGCGGCTCAGGTGGACAAAATCGATGTGTCAGAGCTTGCCCGCGATATTACCGAAGAACAGATTGCCGGGGAACTGCCTGAAGAGGCAGAGTTCTTAAAAGACGCCATATTCGATGTTATCGACGACCAGGAGCCGTGGCTTCAAGAACAGCTGCATAACTCTATCTACACCGCGTACGACTTCTTGCTGAGCAAGACCGACACGCTTGAAATAACCATCCGGCTGGAGAGTCTGAAAGAAGGCCTTAAGGACAGCCTCTGGGAGGCCCTGAACGAACAGGTGGCCACCTGGCTTCCGGATGTTATCCAGCAGGATTTAAGGTCTTATCTTAACGAGCACCTGCATGAATATGCCCGGGAGATACCGGAGGAATTCCTGCCGCCGGAAATCGTCGGGCTACCCGAAGAGCAGCTGCAGCAGTACCTCGACCGGTATTTAGATGACCTTGATAAGCAGATAACGGACCAAGACCTGATGCCCCAGTTGTCCGGCCTCCTGGAAGCCCTGATAAAGCCTTTCTTTGATCAGTACTACGAGGAGTTTGTCAAGGAAATACCGTCCGAATACGTGGTCGACGAGGAAACGATACCGGCGGAAGTCATGGAGCAGCTACTGATGGCAAGGAAGTACATCGGCTATTTCCAGACCGGCTATTACTTGCTAATCGCCTTCATGGTGGTACTGGCCGCGGGTATTTTCCTGATAAACTGGAAGAACGTCGGGGTCGCCGCCCGCGCCCTGGGTATAGACCTGCTTGTCTACGGAGTCCTGGAGCTGGCCGGCGTTATCTTCATCAGGACCTTGAGTCCCATGAAACTCATACCGGATATACCCTCGGCGATAGAGACATGG
>DATLAD010000072.1:0-3447 GCA_035527575.1 Dehalococcoidales bacterium | reverse complement strand
TATCGTCACCGGCGATGCCGATACCATGCAGCTGGTCGCTCCCCATGTCAGGGTGCTTTACCCTAAAGCGGGCCGGGCTTTCAGCGATACCATGCTTTTCGACGAGGCGGCGGTCAAAGAGAAATACGGCGTCGGCCCGGAGCACATCGCCGACCTCAAGGCTATGGTGGGAGACCCCTCCGATAATATCCCCGGCATCCCCGGCGTCGGCGAGAAGACAGCGGTCAAGCTCATCCGGCAGTTCGGCACCCTGGAAGATGTCTATAAACACCTGGACGAAGTAACGCCGCCTAAGACGCGGGAGCTTCTGCGCGAGAACGAGGATATAGCCCGCCGGAGCAAAGAGCTGGCGACCATCGTGACGCAGACCCCGGTCACTTTAAATCTCGACGACTGCCGGGTGGGCCGGTACGACCGCAAGCAGGTGGCCGATTTCTTTCGCGAGCTTGAGTTCTACAGCCTCCTGCCCAAGCTGCCGGACATGGAAGGGGAATCGACTTCGGTTGAGGTCGGAACCGCCCCGGCTCAGGTGGATTACCGTGTTGTATCGACCACGGAAGACCTCGATGAGCTGGTCAACCGTCTATCGGCGGCAAAGTCTTTCGCCTTCGATACGGAGACAACGGGCCTCAACCCGATGACCTCGCAGCTTGTCGGCATATCCCTGGCCGCCGAGAAGGGCAGGGCGTATTATATACCGGTCGGCCATGTCCTGCTGGACGCGGTGACACAGCTGCCGTTCGAACAGGTCATCAATAGACTCAAGCCTCTACTTGAAGACGCCGGGATATCCAAGCTGGCCCACAACGGCAAGTACGATATGATGGTTCTGGCGGAGCAGGGCATAGCCGTCTGCGGCCTCATCTTCGATACCATGATTGCCGCCCACCTGCTCGGGGAAAAGGCCCTCGGCCTCAAGTACCTTGCCTTCAGCAAGCTGGGTATCGAGATGACGCCTATCAGTTCCCTCATAGGCACCGGCGCCAAGCAGATTGCGATGTCGCAGGTTGACATAAAGCAGGCCGCCGACTACGCCAGCGCCGATGCCGACATGACTTTACGGCTGGCGAATCTATTTGAAAAAGAGCTTGATAAACAGGGCTTGATGAAGCTCTTCAACGAGGTAGAAATGCCGCTGGTGCCTGTTTTGCTGCTCATGGAAAGAAGCGGCGTGGCGGTGGATACGGGGATGTTGCAGGAAATGTCGAAAAGTCTCGCCGAGCAGGTGGCCGTTCTGGAAGGTAAGATATACGAGGAAGTCAAACACGAGTTTAATATCAACTCGCCCCAGCAGTTAGGCAAGGTGCTCTTTGATGAAATGCAGTTGCCCACAACCCGTAGAGGCAAGAGCAAATATTCTACCGAGGCTTCGGTTATGGAAGAACTGCGTCCGGTTCATCCGATAGCCGGCTATATATTGCAGTACCGCCAGCTCACTAAAATAAAGTCGACCTATATCGATACCCTGCCCGCTCTGGTGAACCCCAAGACGGGGCGGGTTCATACCAGCTTCAACCAGACCCGGACGACTACCGGGCGGCTTTCCTCCAGCGATCCCAATATGCAGAATATTCCGGTGCGGGGGGAATTGGGGGGACAGGTAAGGCAGGCCTTCATCGCTCAGCAGGGTTCCAGCCTGCTCTGCGGGGACTACTCCCAGATAGACCTCCGGGCTCTGGCGCATCTATCACAGGATGAAGGCCTTCTGAAAGCCTTCAAGCATGACGAGGATATCCACGCGGCGACGGCAGCCCGACTCTTCGGCGTGGAGGTATCGCAAATAACGCCGGACATGAGGCGTTTCGCCAAGACGGTCAACTTCGGCGTTATCTACGGCATGAGCGACTACGGCCTGGAGCAGGCCACCGAGCTTTCCCGCGAGGAAGCCGGTAAATTCATTAAGGCCTACTTCGAAAAATATCCCGGCGTCCGGAAATACCTCGATGACACCAAGGAAAAGGCCAGGCGGGACGGCTATGTACAGACGTTACTTGGCCGGCGGCGCTATATCCCCGATATCAATTCGTCCAACCGCCAGGTGCGGGAGGGAGCCGAGCGCATGGCTATCAATATGCCGGTGCAGGGGACTTCCGCAGATATCATTAAAATAGCGATGATAAACCTGTACCGCGAGATGGAGAAGAAGAAACTGAAAAGTAAAATGCTGCTCCAGGTGCACGATGAGCTTGTCTTCGAAGTGCCGGACGGGGAAATGGACGCCATGCGCAAACTCGTAACTGACGTGATGGATTCGGCGGTAGAATTGAGCGTCCCGTTGAAGGTGGATACCAAGTCCGGTAAAAACTGGGGAGAGATGAAGTAAAGGGATTCTCTCGCATCTAGAATATTAGTATATATCGTTTAGCAGCTTTGTCGGGAAAGAATACGAATTCGTGACTATTTTCTTTGGCTGGTATATCGTAGCTGCCGCCGTAGTTCTTACGGGTTACCATAGCTCCATGTTCGTCTACGGGCTGACCGCGTTCATAACACCTATTGCCGCTACTGCCGGCTGGACTTACGCCCAGATTTCCCTGGCTACGTCCATCCGCGGCCTGGAAATCGGCGCCCTCGACCCCATAGCGGGTATGTTAGTTGACCGCTGGCCGGCCCGGAGGCTGATGTTGATTGGTACGGTCATCTTTGTGCTGGGGGCAATATGTATCAGCAGGGCTACCAATCTGGCTCTTTTCTACGCAGGCTTCTTAATCGCGGGCCTGGGCAGCGCCTTTTGCCATAATATGGTCCCGATGACGGTTATCGCCAGGTGGTTCAGGAAGAATATCGGCAAGGCCAGCGGCATTCTGTATATGGGTTATGCCATCGGCGGTCTCTTCGTCCCCCTGATAGTGAAAGCGATTGATACCTACGGCTGGCAGGATGTCATGATGTACATGGCATTCGGTGCCCTGGTACTGGGCGTGCCTCTATCCCTGCTTTTCCGCAACAGGCCGGAGGAATACGGTCTCTCGCCCGATGGCCGGGCTCCGGAGCGTATAAATGGTTCGGGTAATGCTGCATACGGTTACGGGTTAAAAGAAGCCTTCAAGATGCCGGCTTTCTGGATTATCGGGTTGGCGGGCATGTTCCAGATAACGGCCGTGCACGCGGTAACCATCCATGCGGTGCCGTATCTGACCAGTCTGGGAATAGAAAGACCGACCGCGGCTATCGGTGTCACGATTTTCTCCCTGGTGGGGCTGGTGATGCGGGTGGTCTACGGGGTTCTGGCTGATACGTTCAATAAGAAGTACATATATGCCCTGTCCAATGCGGTAACCGCCGTGGCCCTGGTGCTTCTCGGGCTTCTTAATGGAAACTCATTCGCCCTTATGGCTTTATTCGGTGTTATTTACGGGCTTGGTGTCAGCGGCGCGATGACGCTCCGGGTGCCTATCGTCAGGGAATACTTCGGCGTCGGTCACTTCGGGGTGATTTACGGCATGC
>DATLAD010000071.1:0-7173 GCA_035527575.1 Dehalococcoidales bacterium | reverse complement strand
GAAGGGGAGGGAAATGGGAGGGGACGCTGCGCGCCCCCTCAAAACTCCCCCGCTTCATGTCTCCCCCTTTGAAAAAGAGCCTGCCCTGAGCTTGCCGAAGGGGGGATTAAGGGGGATTTACTGCTGGATTCCCGTTCCCGTATCAAGTACGGGACAAGTTTCACGGGACTGACGTGGGCGGAAAGGTGAAAGCGGGGTGTCTAAGAGGGGCGTTAGCCCCTCTTTCCTAAAAAATATTCCCCCTTCCCTTCACCAATCCCCAAGGGAAGGGGGACACAGGGGGATAGGTTCACCATAAAAAAGGCGGGGAAAAAGGAAGAGGGGGCTTATTGCCCCCTCTATGCTAACGCTTCTTAAAATTTATCACGCCTCTATTATACAGCCGGTTTCTTCATCCGCACGTAAAGAAATGGCTATTCGTCCTTTCCCCGCTATTCCCACCTTCCATGCGTAGAATTAATTATTCGTATTTTTCCCAGAAAATAATTTTGCTAGCGTCTTTTCTGGGTCTGGGCTTGGGGTCCTCGCCGGGATACCCCAGGGGTAGCAAAGATTGCACAAATATATTATCCGGTAAATTCATGACTTTATGAACTTCTTTGGGGGTTATCGCTCCCACCCAGCAGGTACCCAGTCCCTGGTTTACCGCTTCCAGGGTCATATACGCAACGGCAATCATAACCTGCTCGCCGGCTTTCACCGTCATCACCGGTTCACCCAGAAGGTATGGTGCGAACGCATCGCTCTTTAAAACTACATTATCCAAAAAGTCGTCTGTCCAGTTCGTCACGCCGGCATCTCTAAGTTGCGCCAGGGTTTCTCTATGCATTTTGCGGGATAAGTCATTTATGGCACCGCAGCAAACGATTAACACCGGGGCATTGATATGAGGTTGTCCACCGGCAGCCTTGGCTATTTCTTCTATTTTAGCCTTATCTTGAACCACGATGAAACGCCATGGTTGAGTGTTTCCCCATGATGGCGCTCGCCTGCCTGCCTCTAACACCTTTTCAATCTTTTCTTTTTCCACAGGCACCGGCTTCCACCTTCTTATACTTGCCCTCTTCAGAATAGCACTTGATACTTCCATTTTAATTCTCCTCCTTATCCTTCCTTTTATTATTTCAGTCACTCTGATTAATTTATCAATATATCCCCCTGGCTTGTGCCATTTGGTCAGGATTCAGGGCACAATTCACAGTGGATACTTTAATTGGTTAAATTATCCTTGTCGAGATGCCGGCAGTACCCTTTTAGCCTGTATTATACTACACCTGTAAACCTTAAGAGAAAACAACACAGGGGGATTTTTTATAAGGGGTGTTTAAGAAGGGGATAGGTTCACTATAAAAGGGGGGTGGCGGCGGTGGGCAACCTGCGGTAAAATATATTGCCACGAAAATTATTTTAAAGAAAGGAAAAAGGATATGAAGATTTTGGCAATTTCGGGAAGTCCGCGAAAAGAGGGGAACACGGTAACTTTACTGAACGAGGCGCTGGCGGGGGCGAAGCAGGAGGGAGCCGATGTGGAACTTTTCAGCGTGGCCGGGAAAAACATCCAGCCCTGCGACGGCTGCTGGGGCTGCACCCGGACGGGACAGTGCCACATCAAGGACGATATGCAGACTCTTTACGATAAGATGGTCGAGGCCGACGGCATCATCTTCGGTACGCCGATATACTTCTACGGCATGACCGCCCAGGCCAAGGCGGTGATGGATCGGACCATCGCGCTGGGCAGGCCGGAGAGAAGCCTTCACTCCAAGGTGGGAGGGGTAGTGGCCGTGTGCGGCAGCCTGGGACTCGTTGACGCCCTGAAGGACTTCTCTTTCTACATGATGACGCGCCGGATGCTCCCGGCGGGGCACGTATCGGCCTATGCCGGCAGTCCCGACGACCTCAAGAAGATGGAGAAGTGCATGGAGGCCACCCGCGACCTCGGGCGGCTGATGGCGGTGCTGGCAAAGATGAATTTCAAGTACCCGGCGGAGTTCACCGCGCGCCCGATTGCCTACGGGACCCATACGAAATAGTCCCTTTTACAATCGATATAATAATAACGGTTCAGTAATTCTGTATCGTCGCGATGTAATTTAGCGTTAAAAGGAGGGCTGTTTTATATGGAAACCGGAGTCCTGGTCGCATATGCCTCCAAATACGGTGCTACGGCGGAGATTGCCGAAAAAATCGGAGAGGTGCTACGTCAGGCTGATTTACAGGTTGATGTATTGCCTGTAAAACAGGTTAAAGATGTAACGCCTTACAGGGCTGTCGTGCTGGGCAGCGCGGCCTATATCGGCCAGTGGCGAAAGGAAGCGGTAAAGTTCCTCGGGAACAATGAAAAGCTGCTGGCAGAGCGGTTTGTATGGCTCTTTTCCAGCGGTCCGGCGGGGGAGGGAGACCCGTTGCAGTTATTGAAAGGCTGGCGTTTCCCGGAGAAAATCCGACCCATTATCGACCGTATAAAGCCGGTTGACATTGCACTCTTTCACGGTGCGGTGGACATGGAGAAGATGAATGCTCTTGAAAAGTTTATGATTAAGAATGTAAAGTCGCCGATTGGTGATTTCCGCGATTGGGATGCTATCGCTTCCTGGGCCACGTCAATCGCCGGTGAGCTGAAGAAGAAAGCGGGGGAGTGAGGGGTGATTTAGGCTTTCTTTAAGAATTTATCACCTATATTCCCTCGCGCAAGAGGGGGAGACTAATGCTCCCGCTGTACTTGACGTACCGCTGCCGTTCCGTATATGCTGAAAAAACCACACTTAAATTCACAGACAAGGAGGTTCTCTATGGCTGTTAAAGTTCCCAAAGGCTGGTATGATATTTCTGTCCCCCTCAAGCAGGGGATGAGCTATTTCCCCACCGATCCCTTCCCGCCTAAAATATACCGTTATCATGACAGGGAACTGGGCGCCAGGGTTACCATGTCCGTGCTGGAAATCATCTCTCACACCGGCACGCATATAGATTCGCCGCTCCACTTCATACCCGGTGGAAGTACCATAAGCGATATGCCCCTCGATGCCACCATCGGCCCGGCGCGCGTTATCGAAATAAAGGACCCGGAGAAGATTAAAGTCCCGGAACTGGAGAAGCATAACATCAAGAAAGGCGAGCGGGTGCTCTTCAAGACACGCAACTCCCCCAGGACTTACGAAAGCGAAAAGTTCGTCGAGGACTATGTCTACCTGGATGGGGCCGCCGCCGATTACCTCGTTGAAAAAGGGATAATACTCTTCGGCCTCGACAATATCACCATCGGCCACTTCAAAGAAGAAGACAACCTCACCAGAACGCACCAGACGCTCCTCGCGGCGGGTATCTATATCCTCGAAGACTGCGCCCTGGGACATGTCCCGCCCGGCGAGTACGAACTGCTCTGCCTGCCGCTTCTCATGTACAAAGGTGATGCCGGTCCCTGCCGAGCCATTCTCAGGCCGCTGTAGTACGTAAAAAGGAAGAGGGGGCGTTAGCCCCCTCAAAGCTTGCGTTTTTTAATATTATGCCTGTCCCTATTGTGCTGCTTGTTTCTTCACCCGCTGCCCGAGGCCGATGCAGACCATGCCGGCGAACAGGGCGACAGCGTGAACTGCCAGCGCCGGAATCAACTCCGTAAGAGTGGTGAACCCTTCCATGTGCGTGGCGACCGCCACTACAACAAAAATGATTCAAACGAGGCCGCCGAGAAGTAGTAAACCGCCCAGTGTATTTAAAAAGACCTTCATCTTATCTCCAATCTCAGTATATGCATTACGCAATGGCTTTCATGAACATCCAGAGAGCCAGCACAGCGGTAACGCCGTGAAGGGCATACCCGAATATTGTGCCCGGGCTCCACGCTTTCTCTTTTTGGCGGAACACGCCCGCCATTACGCTGATGATTCAGACCAGTTGAAAAATACCCAGGGCTATGGCGCCAACCCACCACCACATATCTAACCTCCTGAATGATTTGTTACGTGCCGCTGGGGACGTACTTGTTACTATACCCCGTTAACACGCCGACTGTCAATCACGCATAAACCTTCCTTCCCCCACCCCCAAACCGCCTCTCATCTTTTCCCACCCGCGCCGCCATATGAAATCCTAACCCCTGTCTCCCCTTCCCTTTACGAAGGGAAGGGGAGGAAAATGGGAGGGGGCGCTGCGTGCCCCCTCAAGCTCCTCCGTATAATTAATAATAGTCCACCCAACATGTCTCCCCCTTTGGAAAAGGGGGATTAAGGGGGATTTACTGCTGGATTCCCGTTTTCACGGGAATGACGTGGGGAAAGTTAAAAGCGGGGTGTTTAAGAGGGGCGTCAGCCCCTCTTACCTTATTTCTTCACCCTCATCCCATTAAAAATCTCCTTAAAAAGAGACTTTTTTAACATCTTCTTAATATTCATCAGGGTACAATAATATTAAAGGGTCGAACGAAAATACGGGGTTAGCCCTTACCAAAGGTACGGGGTAGTGAAGTTGACCACCCAAGGCTGGCCCATGTTACAATATAAATAGAGGCCGGGGTAACTCGAAACTACCCTTCACCGTTATATATATAGTAAGGGTAGTTTTTTTGTGACTTATTTGTGATGTTTCCGACGGTTATTGAGATTTGATTGTGTTGGACCTTTATAAGATTAGAAACGATTCTATCGTTTCCCCGGACCGATGGTTATAAGGAGATAAGTGGGTAAAATTCAGAGCAAAACGATAAACATAGACGGACTCGATGTCCATTACTACACGGCCGGCCAGGGAGAACCCCTGGTCGTTATTCATGGCGGCGGGGGGGATGCCCGCACCTGGTGGGACAACATCACCGAGCTCTCCAAGAAGTACACGGTCTACGCTCCCGACCTGCCCGGCTACGGCGGCAGCCAGCCCCTCGACGGAAAGTACTTCATACCGGAGCTATCGGAATTCATCGAAAAGTTCGCCGTCAAGCTGGGGCTCGAGAAATTCAACCTCGTGGGGCATTCGCTGGGAGGCGGTGTCGCCCTCAACTACGCTTTAAGGTCGTCCCACCGCATCAAGAAGCTGGTGCTGGTGAGCAGCCTGTGCCTGGGAAGGGACATCGCCCTCTGGGTCAGGCTCCTATCGATTCCGGCCATGCTGCGGTCGGTCGGGGCATTGTCCCTGGCGGTACTGAGCGGCGTCAAGTGGCTCCTCATGCGGATGTTGAACCCCGCCGAATTTATCATGCCGCTTTCCCCGGCCAGTGTGTACGTCGGCGGCAGTATCACCACCTTCAGGCAACAGAAACTGGTGCTGGAGAGTCGACTCTCCGAGATAAGGGTGCCGACGCTGCTGGTGTGGGGGGCTAAAGACCCCATCGTGCCGGTGCGGCAGGCTTACGCGGCGGCCAGGGTGATTCCCGATTGCCAGGTGAAGGTCTTCGAGAACTGCGGCCATAACGTCCACCGCGACGAGCTCAGACAGTTCTCGGATACTCTTAACGGGTTTCTGGGCTAGGCGCCATCCGGGAATTGTCGTTCCCGACCTGCCCGGGAATCCAGGGTATTAATATTTGGCTTGAATACCGGATTCCCTCTTTCGAGGGAATGACAGAATGAATCGGGAAGAAGGCATTTCCAGAAAGTTTCAGGTCTGATAACTCTTCTGGTACTCCCGGAACTCTTTGACGATGTCCCTGTGCCTCACGAGCACCTCGCCGATGCCGTACTGCCTGCTGAGGCGCAGCGGCACGCAGCAGCACGAGCAGCAGCTGCATATCGCGTAAAAGTCCCCCCGGCATTTTATAATCGTGAGAATCAGTCCCCGGCGGTGGCTGTCCCGCAGTATTTCCCCGGCTTTCTCCTTGCTTATTTCGTGGGAGTCGTGGGGCATCGCCTCCAGAAAGACATGGCGCGTCGGGCCCAGCAGTATCTCGTTATCGGCGGGGTGGGTGCAGTTTCTGTAAAGCTTGCGGCAGGCGCAGGGAGCCGCGGCCACGCCCCCGGCGATAGCCACCAGTTCTTCCGCTTCCGCGGGCGTGAGCAGGTAGGCGGTGTGCATGCTTCGGCCGTACAGGTTGGCTACCCGCCTCACCAGCCGTCCGAGAAGGGGAATTTTCGTCCAGCGGGCGAAGAACATGTAAAACCTGAGGACAGCGTTGCGGTTGCCGCCGTAGAGCTTGAGGGTATGGTGCATGATATAACCACCCGTCCTAGAAGCGCGGTTTGCAGATAAGCTCTTTCACCTTGAGGTTGAAGAAGCGGTGAACGTAATCGGGCTGCAAGACCACCGCCGTATCGGCGCCCCGGCCGGTACCGCCTATGGAGACGACCTCTTCATCGGTGCGCACCAGCCCGGCATCCGCCGCCATGGCGGCAATCTCCAGCACCACTTTCATGCCCTGTCCGAAGGTACGCAGCGTCATGGCGATGGCATCGCCGATAACGGGCAGGGTGGCAAGGGGGCCGTCTCCGCGACTCAACGCGCGGTGGATGCCGCCGAAGGCATGGGTGGTGGTAAGTATAATACCGCCCTTACCCTCGACGATTTTCCGGTTCTCGTCGGTAAATTCCTGGGTATTCGGCTCGCGGAAGCCGTCGGTGTGCGTCACCACGATTACTTTAAACCCCTTGAAGACATCCACCGCCTTGACGGCGGTCTTGCCGACGGTCGACGCTATCACTACCGTCTTGATGCCCAGTTCGTCCGCCCGCTGTTTGGCCAGGGCGAGCGTCTTGGCGGTATTCTCGTCACCGCCGGGTTTGTCGAAATAGGTTGTCTTTAGTTCCATAGTTCTCCTTCTCGTTCTGACAGATTTAAACCGAAATTCACGCCTTTAAAATGTGATTTCTCAGGGTGCCGATATTTTCTATGGTTACTTCCACAGTATCGCCGGGTTGCATCGGGCCGACGCCGCTGGTGGTGCCGGTGGCGATAACGTCGCCGGGGAGCAGCGTCATAACATGAGAGACAAAGCTCACCAGCTCATAAGCGCCGAAGATAAGGTCGCCGGTATTCGTTTTCTGCTTGATTTCGCCGTTGAGTCGTGTCTCCAGCAAGGCGTTATCCGGGTCGAGCTCCGTCTCGATACAGGGGCCGATGGGGCAGAAGGTATTAAAGCCCTTGGAGCGCGTCCACTGCTTGTCCCTGGCCTGAAGGTCGCGGGCGGTGACATCGTTGACGCAGGTATAGCCCAGGATATGGCGGCCGGCATCTTCTTTCGATACGCGG